>CAZYYO010000001.1:0-116000 GCA_964650965.1 uncultured Lachnospiraceae bacterium
ATGAAGATATGATGGCAGAGTTACAGGATATTAAGACGAAGGTGGATGTGGCACAAACTATCCTTGTTGTAGATGCTATGACAGGTCAGGATGCGGTAAATGTTGCCGGAACCTTTGATGAGAAAATTGGTATTGATGGAGTTATCCTTACTAAATTAGATGGAGATACTCGAGGTGGTGCAGCACTTTCTATTCGTGCTGTAACAGGAAAGCCAATACTGTTCTGTGGTATGGGAGAGAAGCTTTCTGATTTAGAGCAGTTTTTCCCGGATCGAATGGCTTCCAGAATTCTTGGAATGGGTGATGTCTTAACCTTAATTGAGAAAGCCCAGGAAGGAATTGATGAGGATAAGGCCAAGAATCTGAATCGCAAGATGCGAAAAGCAGAATTTGATTATAATGATTACTTGGAATCCATGAGTCAGATGAAGAAAATGGGAGGCTTATCCAGTGTCCTTGGTATGATGCCGGGAATGAACGCAGCTCAGATGTCCCAGTTAGAAGGGGCGGCGGATGATAAGCGTATGGCAAGAATCGAAGCAATTATTTTATCCATGACACCAGAAGAGAGAACCAATCTAAAGGTGATGAATCCCAGTAGAAAGCGAAGAATTGCCGCTGGAGCTGGTGTGGATGTCAGTGAAGTGAATCGTCTGATTAAGCAGTTTGAACAAACCAGAAAGATGATGAAGCAGATGCCCGGTATGATGGGGCGTAAAGGTGGTAAAAGAGGAAAATTCAATTTTCCTTTTTAACATAAAAGATTAGTAAAAATAACCAGGAGGTGAAAACAATGGCAGTAAAAATCAGATTAAGAAGAATGGGACAGAAGAAGGCTCCTTTCTATAGAATCGTTGTAGCTGATTCTAGATCTCCAAGAGATGGTAAGTGCATCGAAGAGATTGGAACATATGATCCAACTCAGGACCCAAGTGCATATCATGTAAATGAAGAATTAGCTAAGAAATGGTTAGCAACAGGTGCTCAGCCTACAGAAACTGTTAGCAGAATTTTTAAAGCAGCTGGAATCGAGAAATAATTGATTCCGAAAGGAACGAGGTATTAGTGATGAAAGAATTAGTAGAAGTAATTGCGAAATCACTTGTAGATTGCCCGGACGAAGTTGTTGTAACTGAGACTGAAACTGACAAAGCAATTGTAGTTGAACTTCATGTTGCACAGTCAGATATGGGAAAGGTAATCGGTAAGCAGGGTCGTATTGCAAAAGCAATTCGTTCCGTAGTGAAAGCAGCAGCCTCAAAAGTTGAAAAAAAAGTTGTTGTAGACATAGTCTAAAAGATTGGTGGTTCACTCCCGGCGTAAGCCCAGGCTGTGAGCCATTTCTTTTCTTTTCACATTAAAAGGAGATAGCAAATGGAAGATTTATTTCAGGTAGGTATTATTACAAGCCCTCATGGAGTGCGGGGAGAGGTAAAAGTATTTCCCACCACAGATGATGTAAATCGTTTTAAAAAATTAAAGCATGTTATTCTTGAACCGGAAACAAAAAATCAGGAATTAAATATAGAATCTGTTAAATTTTACAAAAACATGGTGATTTTGAAATTTAAAGAAATCACTTCCATGGATGAAGCAGAGAAATACCGAAAAATGGGCTTATATGTTACCAGAGAAAATGCGGTAAAGCTAAATAAGGACGAGTATTTTATTGCGGATCTTATGGGACTTCAGGTAATTGATGAGGATGGCAGTATTCTTGGAAATATTACAGATGTACTACAGACCGGAGCCAATGATGTATATGTGGTAAATGATGGTACAAGAGAGGTATTAATCCCTGCAATTAAGGCTTGTATCCTTCAGGTGGATATATCAGCGAGAACCATGAAGGTACATTTATTAGAGGGACTGTTAGATTAAATGGCAGAAAATGAGGTTTTGTTATCATGAATTTTTATATTATGACATTATTCCCGGAAATGGTAATGGAAGGACTGCATACCAGTATTATTGGAAGAGCGGTGGAAAAGGGACTGATTCATATTGAAGCAGTTAATATCCGAGATTTTACTACCAATAAGCATAATAAGGTGGATGATTATCCTTATGGCGGCGGTGCAGGAATGGTGATGCAGGCACAGCCGGTGTACGATACCTTTCAATATTTGTGTGAGAAAATCGGCTATCGTCCCAGATGTGTATATTTAACGCCCCAGGGAAAGACCTTTTGCCAGCCCATTGCCAAGGAAATGGCATTACAGCAGGACATGGTGTTTCTATGTGGTCATTATGAGGGAATTGATGAACGGGTATTAGAGGAAATTGTTACGGATTACATTTCGATAGGAGATTATGTACTTACGGGTGGAGAGCTTCCGGCCATGATTATGGTAGATGCAATTTCCAGGATGGTTCCAGGAGTGCTTAAGAATTCAGAATCAGGAGAAACAGAATCCTTCGAGGGAAATCTATTAGAATACCCCCAGTATTCCCGTCCGGAAATATGGCATGAGCGTCAGGTGCCCCCCATCCTATTATCAGGGGATCACGCAAAGGTAGATCAGTGGCGAAGAGAACAGTCCATAGAACGAACCATAGAACGAAGACCGGATTTGATGGAGAAGGCAGAGCTTACCCCAAAAGAAAGAGAAAAATATCTAAATAAAAGCTTGTAATTCCTATAAAAGGGTGCTATAATACACAAGTTGTGAATAAAAGAGATGGTCCTCTGTTACAGATTGTATTAAGAACATCAAAACAAATTAGGAGGTCACAAAATGAACGCAAGTGAAATTATTAGAAACATTGAAGCAGAGCAGTTAAAGGCAGATGCACCAGAATTTAGTGTTGGTGATACTGTAAAGGTTTATGCTAAGATCAAAGAGGGAAACCGTGAAAGAATTCAGGTTTTCGAAGGTACTGTTTTAAAGAAGCAGGGTGGAAGCAACCGTGCAACATTTACCGTAAGAAAGTTCTCTAACGGTGTTGGCGTTGAGAAAACCTGGCCATTACACAGCCCTAACGTAGATCATGTGGAAATCGTTAGAAAAGGTAAAGTAAGAAGAGCTAAATTAAATTACTTAAGAGACCGTGTTGGTAAGAAAGCAAAAGTAAAAGAATTAGTAAAATAATACCTTGAGAACAGCCACTCTGTGGTTGTTCTTTTTTTTGTTTTCGTGTATATTTATAGGGGAGAAAAAAGAGGAATTAAAATGAGAAGAAAACATCAAACCATAAGTCATATACATTTTGAAAGAAAAGAAAAGGGTGGATTGAATTTCAGACGTCGTAGAAGAAGATTTCAGGCTGAGAAATTTAGGGAATATGCAACCTTTAGTGGATTAATGCTTCTTGTGATTCTCGCTGCATTTCTGTTAGTGCAGGCCTATGGCATAAGGACAAGTGTAACAGGAGAATCCATGTCGGAAACCTTAAATAGTGGTGATACCGTTTTGCTTAATCGAGCCAGTTATATCATTAAAAAACCAGAAGCAAATGACATTGTTGCGTTCTATCCAACAGGAAACAAGAATGCGAAGGTTAGTATTAAACGTATTGTTGGAATTCCTGGAGATACCATTATCATTCAACGTGGCACTTTATATGTAAATGGAACAGTATATGATGATGCAGTTTCTACAGAAACGATGACGGAAGCAGGTAGAGCATCTACAGAAATTGTTTTAAAGGATGGAGAGTATTTTGTCCTTGGAGATAATCGAAACAATAGTGAGGATAGTAGATATGAAACCATAGGAAATATTCTTGAGGATGAGATTATTGGTAAAGTATGGTTTTGTATATCCTTGGATAATTTTGGGACAAAGTAAGTAATATTTGTAAAAGAGAGGTAGAAAATGGAGTTTCAGTGGTATCCTGGTCATATGACAAAAGCAAGACGTCAAATGCAGGAAGATATTAAGTTAATAGATCTTGTAATTGAATTGGTAGATGGAAGAGTCCCGTTCAGCAGTCGCAATCCTGATATTGATGAGTTAGGGAAAAATAAGGCCAGATTGATTATATTAAATAAAGCGGATTTGGCAGATGATTTGGTCACACTTCAGTGGAAAGCATATTTTGAAGAAAAGGGATATTTTGTTGTTTCTCTGGATGCTCGTAATCGTAATGGAATGAAGCAGGTGAACCATGTTATTATGGATGCCTGTGCAGCGAAGATTGAACGGGATCTAAAAAGAGGAATTAAAAATCGCCCGGTACGGGCTATGGTGGTTGGAATTCCTAATGTGGGAAAATCAACCTTTATTAATTCTTTTGCTGGTAAGGCAGTAACGAAAACTGGAAATAAACCAGGTGTTACCAGAGGAAAACAATGGATTCGATTGAATAAAAATGTTGAGCTCTTGGACACTCCTGGAATCTTATGGCCGAAATTTGAAGATCAACAGGTAGGACTTCATCTTGCATGTATCGGTGCAATCAAGGATGAAATTTTAAATGTAGACCAATTGTCAATTGAATTGATTGAAATATTAAGAAATCGTTATCCGGGTGCAATGGCCAGACGATTTGATATTCAAGAGACTGAAAATGCAACACAGATTCTCTCAGAGATTGCAAAAAGCAGAAATTGTATTTCAAAGGGTAATGAATTGGATTACAGTAAGGCGGCTGCATTAATGATTGATGAATTTCGAAGTGGTAAGCTTGGAAAAATTACATTGGAAGTGCCAGTAGAAGTAAGGAGTGAAAAATAAGATTATGTCCAAACAGAACAACGATAAAGAGAACGAAGAAGGCTTCTCAATGATAAAAGAAATTTTAAGCATGATTGTCTATGTATTGGTTATTTTTGCTTTAACCTTTTGTATTGTACATTTTGTGGGGCAGAGAACAAGAGTAACAGGATCTTCCATGGAAAGCACTCTAAGTGATGGAGATAACCTGATTGTTGATAAAATCTCTTATCGTTTCCACGACCCAGAACGTTTTGACATTATTATTTTTCCTTACAAATATGAAGAGAAGACATATTATATCAAACGAATTATTGGTATGCCGGGAGAAACGGTGTGGATTGATAACAATGGTGATATTTATATTAATGGAGAAAAATTAAAAGAACATTATGGCCTGCAGGTGATTTCCAATCCAGGACTGGCAGCTAGTCCAATTACTTTGGAGGATGATGAATATTTTGTCTTGGGAGATAATCGAAATAATAGCACAGACAGCCGTTTTGATGTGGTTGGCCCAATTAAACGGGAAGACATTATTGGTAAAGCCTGGGTTCGGATTTATCCTTTTAATGAGATTGGATGGATTAAGCATCAATAAATTAAATTAAATACATAGATTTAATTGAGGTAGATAGATGGAAGATGAGAAAAAAATAAAGAACATTCAGGAAGAATATAAGGCGGCACATGATGATATGCTGCCTTATTTTATCCAACAGTATATCAAGGATGGTAGACCAGGTGTGGCCAAGATTATTGGACAGGCTGAAAAGCGCCTGGTACGACTTCAGGAAGAACGGCAGAGAACGGAAGCATTGAAGAAATACGAATATATGTATGATGATTATCAGTATATTTGTGGGATTGATGAAGTGGGACGGGGACCATTGGCTGGACCTGTGGTTGCAGGTGCTGTAATTCTCCCAAAAGATTGCGATATATTATATATTAATGATTCAAAAAAGCTTTCCCCACAAAAACGGGATGAATTATACCAGATTATCATGGAAAAAGCAGTTTCCGTAGGTATTGGTATGGTTAGCCCCCAGAGAATTGATGAAATCAATATTTTACAGGCAACTTATGAGGCTATGCGTCAGGCTATTGAGAAATTGAATCCACAACCCGATATATTATTAAATGATGCTGTTACCATTCCTGGGGTTATGATGAAACAGGTTCCTATTATCAAAGGAGATGCAAAAAGTATCTCTATTGGAGCTGCAAGTATTGTCGCAAAAGTGACCAGAGATCGGTTAATGGAAGAATACGATAACATTATGCCGGAATATGGATTTGCTAAAAACAAAGGCTATGGTACCAAAGAGCATATTGAAGCGCTGAAAAAAATTGGACCTTCTCCCATTCATCGTCATTCTTTTATCGGGAATTTTGTCTAATGCAGTAAAATGAGGGTAAGAAATGCAGATATCGGATTTAGTGAATCAATATCATAATAACCTGGCTTCAGGTAGTGAGGTGTCTACAGGTACTAAGGGTGTAGAACAATTGGTTTCTACCATTCGGGAAATGACCAGGGGGCATATGTTTGAGGGTACTGTAAACAGCGTTAAGGGAACCCAGGTGATTCTTGGATTAAGCAGTGGTCAGAATATCACTGCCCGTGTGGAAAAAGGAATCCCATTGGAAAAGGGACAATCCATGTTCTTTCAGGTGAAATCTAATGATGGTGTTCAAATTCAAATACGTCCGGTTTCTTTTGGAACTAGCAATAATCCTACTTTGCTAAGTGCATTGGATGCTGCTAGTCTTCCGGTAACAGAGGATCATCTGAATATGGTAAATTCGATGATGTCACAGCAGATGCCCATTGATGCTAAGAGTCTAATGGATATGTCACGTGTTATTCATTCTATTTCTGGGGCACAGGTGGACACCGTTGTAGAAATGATGAAATTGAACCTTCCAGTCTCAGAAGAACTAGCGATACAATTTGAAAATTATAAAAATGATCAAGGCGCAATTCTTGATGATGTAAATCAGATTGTGGATGCTATGGGAGACGTATTCCATAAAGGGGAAGTTTCCCCAGGAGAAATGATTTCTTTTCATCAGCAGGTGGTAGAGATTCTCACAGGTACGGGGGATATTTCTGTAAATATGCAGAATAGCCATGATGAGAGTGCAGCTGGAATCCTTGAACAGATACCACAGGATGTGGTGTCTCAGGAAGTGTTACCTGAGGAAGCGTTACCCCAGAAAGTAGTTCTGCTTCCACAGGAGGAATATCCAGTTAACACATTAGGGAATGTCTTACCAGAAGAAGAATTTCAGGAGTTAAATCAGGTGGTGCAAAATCTTTTTAGAGATATTCCAACCGGTGAACTTCCATTGCAGCTGCAACAGATGGCAAAGGAGGGAATGAATCCACAAGTGACGGTTCAGGAGTTTATGACAAAATTATCATCTGTATTTCCATATCTTCCAGAAGAGGCCAGAGAAGAGGCTGTTACATTATTTCGCACCAAGGGCTATCATCAGCTATTGGGTAATCTTACAGAGAATAAGCTGATGATGACACCGCAGGAGTACAGTAAGAAGGAAGAAGTACAGGAATATTTCAAGGAATTACTGAAGACCGGCAATGATTTAATGAATCTGTCTGATAAGTTACAAAAAGCCGGTGATACTCTTGCTAAATCTGCACAGAATATGAAAAGCAATGTAGAGTTTCTACATTTTGTAAATCAAAATTATTCCTTCCTGCCCGTTCCTATGCGTTTCTTTCAGCAAAATGTTAACAGCCAGCTGTATGTATATTCCAATAAAGGAAAGTCGGGGGATGAAAGCCAGGAGCACACCGCTTTTTTGCATTTTGATATGGAGCATCTTGGTTCTACCGATATTTCGGTACGCATGAATCACAGGAAGATTGATACGCATTTTTATATGGAAAAGGAGGATGCATTTCAGCTGATTAGCAACAATATCCATCTTTTGGAAGGTCGGTTACAAAAGAAAGGATATGATTGTAGTATTCAGGTAGACTGGGAGAAGAATTCTGTGGACTTTGTAGAGGATTTTCTGAAAAAGGATATGAAAACTGCAGGGAAGCTGCATCGCTATTCCTTTGATGTGAGGGCATAAATATGGCACAGGGTAAATGGACCCCCACCAGCTTTGGAAACGTGGAGACAGAAAAAAAGAAAATAGACCCGGATAAAACGGCTGTGGCACTTGCTTTTGACCCAAAGGACCCGGCTCCTAAGATACTTGCTACAGGAAAAGGAGCTTTGGCAGATAAAATCATAGAAAAAGCCAAGGAAGAGGACGTCCCTTTTTATCAGGACAGTAAGCTGGCAAAGACCTTATCGAAGCTAGATATCGGGGATGCCATTCCGCCGGAGCTGTATGAAGCAGTTGCAGAGATTCTAGTATTTGTAGATGATATGGAACGAATTAAGGCAAAATTAGACCAAAGCTCATAATCGTTCTTATATCTTTAGATTATGGGATGGATTTATGTGGTAGTGGGGGAGCTATGAAGGAAAATATGCGTACAAAGGGTACATATTATGAAAATATGGCCTGTGACTTTCTAATGGAAAAAGGGTATGGGATTCTAGAACGAAATTATCGATGCAGAATGGGAGAAATTGATATTATTGCAAAAGACCATTCTTACCTGGTTTTTCTGGAAGTGAAATATCGAAAGAATAATCATGCCGGCAATCCGGTGGAAGCAGTAGATGTACGAAAAATGCAAAGAATTTCAACAGTAGCAAATTATTACCGCATTTCCCATAAAATACCAGATAATCAACCAATTCGATTTGATGTGCTGGCAATCTTAGGAGATCATATGACTCATTATGAGAATGCCTTTGAGTATATGGGAAGATCATAATTTAAAAATAAAGGACGACTATGATTTATAAAAATCAAAAAGATATATTTATTGAAAAAAATTATAAAAACCTGGATGGCAGTGACCTTCCCTTATTGGAGTTTCAGGCATTATCTAAGATTCCAGGAATGAAGCACTGTTTTACAACAAGAGACGGAGGAGTCAGTCAGGGCATATACCAGTCACTGAATTTAAGCTTCACCAGAGGGGATGACAAAGCCTGTGTTACTGATAATTACCAGCGGGTGGCACAAGCTATGGGAAGCAGTATTTCCAACATTGTTACCTCAGACCAGACCCATACCACCAATGTAAGAAGAGTTGGTGGTGAGGATGCAGGAAGCGGCGTGATAAAGCCAAGGTCTTATCATGATGTAGATGGTATGATTACCAACGAAAAAGGACTGCTGCTGGCAACCTTTTATGCGGACTGTGTTCCCTTGTATTTTGTGGACCCAATCAAGCGTGTCATTGGGCTAAGCCATTCCGGATGGAAGGGAACTGTACATCGTATGGGACAGGCAACCATAGATGCCATGCACCGGGAATTTGGCTGTGAGCCCCAGGATATCATCGCCTGTATTGGCCCATCCATTTGTATGTCCTGCTATGAGGTTAGTGAGGATGTGGCAGCTGCATTTATCAGGGAATTTCCCGGACAGGAAGGGGACCTGTTGCTAAATCATGGAAATGGAAAATATCAACTGGATTTATGGAAAGCAAATGAAATGGTTCTCCTGGACGCCGGTATAACGAAGGCGCATCTTACCACAACAAATTTATGTACCTGTTGTAATCCCACCAAGCTGTTTTCCCACCGGGCATCCCATGGAAAACGAGGCAATTTAGGAGCATTTCTGATGCTGACCGAATAAGGAAAGCTTTACAACAGTAGCCATATATTGTAAAATAATTGGACGAGTTAGTGAAAAATCACAACATATTGAAAATGTAACTGAAAATAGATTTGAAAGACAGGTGTAAAAATGAGTAAACCAGTAGTTGCCATTGTAGGCAGACCTAATGTAGGAAAATCTACATTGTTTAATGCATTGGCAGGAGAGCGTATCTCTATTGTAAAGGACACTCCAGGGGTTACTAGAGATCGAATATATGCAGATGTTTCCTGGCTGGATAGAGAATTTACCATGATTGATACCGGTGGAATTGAGCCGGAATCCAAGGATATTATTATCAGCCAGATGAGAGAGCAGGCACAGATTGCCATTGATACTGCGGATGTTATTTTGTTTATGACAGATGTGAAGCAGGGACTGGTGGATTCTGACTCCAAGGTAGCTGATATGCTGCGGCGAAGTAAGAAGCCCGTGGTTTTAATTGTTAATAAGGTAGATGATTTTAATAAATATATGGCGGATGTATATGAATTCTATAATTTGGGAATTGGTGAGCCGGTTCCAATTTCATCCTCCTCTCGTTTGGGAATTGGTGATATGTTAGATCAGGTTATTTCACATTTTCCGCCAAAATCAGCAGATGAAGAAGGGGATGATATTCCGAAAATCGCCATTGTTGGAAAACCTAATGTAGGAAAGTCCTCCCTTGTTAACCGTCTTGTTGGGGAGAATCGTGTGATTGTATCAGATATTGCTGGTACCACCAGAGACGCTGTGGATACCAAGGTGAAATATCATGGCAAGGAATACATTTTCATTGATACGGCAGGACTTCGGAGAAAAAGCAAGATTAAGGAAGAACTAGAAAGATTCAGTATTATCCGAGCAGTTGCAGCGGTTGAAAAATCTGATGTAGTAATTATTATGATTGATGCTACGGAAGGCGTGACCGAGCAGGATGCCAAGATTGCAGGAATTGCCCATGAACGAGGCAAGGGGATTATTATAGCAGTTAATAAATGGGATGCCATTGAAAAGGACAATAAGACAGTCAACGAGCATACCAAGAAAATTCGTCAGATTTTAAGCTTTATGCCCTATGCAGAAATTATGTTTATCTCTGTCTTAACGGGACAACGATTAAATAAAATTTATGACACCATTGATGTAGTAATTGAGAACAATTCCATGCGTGTGGCAACGGGTGTGTTAAATGAAATTGTTGCTGAAGCTGTTGCAATGCAGCAGCCACCAACAGATAAAGGAAAACGACTTAGAATCTACTATGTTACCCAGGTTTCTGTAAAGCCACCAACCTTTGTTATTTTTGTTAATGATAAAAATCTCATGCATTTCTCTTATACAAGATATCTTGAGAACCGAATCCGTGATGCCTTTGGATTCCAGGGAACATCATTGAAATTTATTACAAGAGAGAGAAAGGAAGATTAGTATGCTGCTTTCAAGAGGAATTTCTCTTCTAATCGGATATTTATTTGGTATGTTTTTATCAGGATATATGATTGGAAAAAAGAAGGATGTTGATCTTCGCAAACAGGGAAGTGGAAATGTTGGAACTACCAACACCCTTCGTATTCTTGGTATGAAGGCAGGCGTCTTTACCCTGTTGTGTGATATCCTAAAGCCTATCCTTGCCGTATTGGTTGTATGGCTGATTTTTCGTAATCGTTATTCAGATGGAATTAAAATTCTTGAATTATATGCTGCCTGTGGTGCTATTTTAGGACATGATTTCCCTTTTTATATGCATTTTAAAGGGGGAAAGGGAGTTGCCAGCAGTGTTGGATTAATACTTGTTATTTTTCCGGAAGCATTTCCAGCCTGCTTTGTACTGTTTTTCCTCTTGGTAGGAATCACAAGATATGTGTCCTTAGGTTCTATCAGCTGTGCAATTCTTTTGCCTGTTGAGGTAATCGCCTTTGCTCAGCTGGGATGGCTGCAATTTCCGCAGGCTTATCTATTAGAAGCTCAGATTTTGTCGGTATGTGTGGGAGCACTGGTTATTATCCTACATAGAGCCAATATCAAGCGATTAATCAGTGGAACTGAGAATAAATTATCTTTTCATAAAAAATAGGAGACAACATCATGGCAAAAATATCAGTCATCGGTGCCGGCAGTTGGGGCACAGCTTTGGCTGTTCTTCTTTGCAATAATGGGCATCAGGTAACCCTATGGTCCTATCGTCAGGATCAGGTAGAGCAAATGGAACAGACAGGACAAAATGAAAAGCTGCCAGGGGTTTTTCTGCCTCACACCCTACAGTTCTCCAGTGACCTTTCTGCAGTATGCCAGGATGTGGACCTGCTTGTATTTGCAGTTCCCTCCACAGCAACGGAGAAGACGGCACAGCAGGCAGCCCCTTATATTAAAAAGCAGCAGCCCATTGTATCTGTGTCTAAGGGGATTCAGGAGGACACCTTCTTTACCCAGTGTGAGATTCTTGAACGTGCCATTGACGGCTGTATCCCCTGTGTTCTCAGTGGACCCAGTCATGCAGAAGAGGTGGTGATGGGACTGCCAACTGTGGTTGTGGCAGGCTCTAAGAACCGTAAATGTGCAGAATTTGTACAGGAAGTATTTATGAATGAAGTATTTCGTGTGTATACCAGTCCGGATGTAACTGGCATAGAAATCGGAGCTTCCCTTAAGAATGTGATTGCATTGGCTGCTGGTATGGCAGATGGCTTGGGATTTGGAGATAATACCAAGGCAGCTTTAATTACAAGAGGAATTAAGGAAATTACAGATTTGGCAGTAGCAATGGGGGCGAATCAGGAGACCTTAAGTGGTCTTACCGGCATCGGTGACTTAATTGTTACCTGCAGCAGCAAGCACAGTAGAAACCGAAGAGCAGGAATGTATATTGGACAGGGCTACACCCCAGAGCTTGCTATGAAGCAGGTTCATATGGTGGTGGAAGGCGTATATTCTGCCAAGGCCGCTTTTAAATTGGGTCAGAAGTACCAGGTAAAGCTGCCTATTATCGAATATGTAAATAAGGTTTTATTTGAAGAGAAGTCTGCAAAAACAGCAATGAAGGAGCTGATGTCTCGGGATAAAAAGGCAGAGCTTGATATTGTTGACTGGGTCTAACACAGAAGGAAATACGATCCAAGGATAAGGAAGGGAGCTATATGATTAAAGTAATTAAAAAAGACGGGACACGGGAAGATTTTAATGTACAAAAGGTTATTGACGCTGTAAATCAGTCAGCCAATCGTGTATTAATTCGATTTACTCCAGAGGAAGAGAAGTTTATCTGCCAGTTTGTAGAAGAGCGTGTTTATCAGCTGGGATTAGAAGAAATACAAATTGCACAGATGCATAATATTGTAGAGGGCGCCCTGGAGCGGGTAAATGCTTCTGTTGCCAAGAGCTATCGGGATTATCGCAATTATAAGCAGGATTTTGTACAGATGCTAGATGATGTGTATAAGAAAAGCCAGTCCATTATGTATATTGGAGATAAGGAAAATTCCAACACAGATTCTGCACTGGTTTCTACCAAGCGAAGCTTGATTTTCAATGAGTTGAATCGGGAATTATATAAGAAATTTTTCCTGACTACAGAGGAAATTCAGGCGATTCGAGATGGTTATTTATATATTCATGACATGTCTGCTAGAAGAGATACCATGAACTGCTGCCTGTTTAATGTAAAAGAGGTGTTAGAAGGTGGCTTTGAAATGGGAAATCTCTGGTATAACGAGCCAAAAACCTTAGATGTAGCCTTTGATGTGATAGGAGATATTGTTCTAAGTGCTGCAAGTCAGCAGTATGGTGGCTTTACCGTTCCCAGTGCAGACCTGATCTTAGAGAAATATGCCCAGAAATCCTATGATAAATATATGGCAAAATATACTGCTCTTGGTATTAGCGAAGAAAGAGCCAATGAAGTATCCATGGAGGATGTTCGCAGAGAATTTGAGCAGGGCTTTCAGGGATGGGAATATAAATTTAATACCGTTGCCTCTTCCAGAGGAGATTATCCATTTATTACGGTATCTATCGGTACGGGAACCTCTATATTTGCTAAAATGGCCAGCATTGCCATGCTTCATGTAAGAAAAGAAGGGGAAGGAAAAAGCGGACACAAAAAGCCGGTGTTATTCCCTAAAATTGTGTTTTTATATGATGAAAACCTTCATGGACCGGGAAAGGAACTTGAAGAGGTGTTTGAAGCAGGAATTGAATGCTCCCGCAAAACCATGTATCCAGATTGGCTAAGCCTGACCGGTAAGGGCTATATTGCCAGTATGTATAAGCAGTATGGGGAGATTATCAGCCCTATGGGATGTCGTGCCTTTTTATCTCCCTGGTACCGTGAGGGTGGCATGTATCCTAAGGATGAGAACGATACGCCTGTATTTGTAGGACGTTTTAATATTGGAGTGGTGAGCCTTCATTTACCAATGATTCTTGCTAAGGCCAGACAGGAAAGCAAGGATTTCTATCAGGTATTGGATTATTATCTGAATTTGATTCGCCAGCTTCATATTAGAACCTATGCATATTTAGGGGAAATGCGTGCCAGCACCAATCCACTGGCTTATTGTGAAGGTGGATTTTATGGAGGCCATTTAAAATATAATGATAAAATCAAACCGATTCTAAAAACAGCTACTGCTTCCTTTGGTATTACTGCCTTTAATGAATTACAGCAGCTGTACAATGGCAAGTCCCTGGTAGAGGATGGACAATTTGCCATTGATACCTTAGAACATATTAACGAGAAAATAGAAGAGTTTAAGAAGGAAGACGGGAATCTGTATGCTATCTATGCAACTCCGGCAGAGAATCTGTGTGGCTTGCAGGTAAAGCAGTTCCGCAAGAAGTACGGCATTGTAGAAAATGTGTCTGACAGGGAATATGTAAGCAACGGTTTCCACTGCCATGTAACAGAGGATATTACCCCCATAGAGAAGCAGGATTTGGAATACCGCTTCTGGGAATTATCCAATGGAGGAAAGATTCAATATGTAAAATATCCTATTTCCTACAATGTGGATGCCATTAAGACGCTGGTACGCCGGGCTATGGATATGGGCTTATACGAAGGGGTAAATCTGTCCCTGGCATACTGTGATGATTGTGGACATGAGGAGCTGGAAATGGATGTATGTCCAGAATGCGGAAGCCATAATCTTACGAAAATTGACCGAATGAACGGTTATTTATCCTACTCCAGAGTTAAAGGAGATACCCGGTTAAATGATGCCAAAATGGCAGAGATTGCTGAAAGAAAAAGTATGTAAATAGCAGAGGAAGAATATGAGATATCATAATATAACCAAAGACGATATGTTAAATGGAGACGGACTTCGTGTGGTTCTATGGGTTGCCGGGTGCGACCACTGCTGCAGGGATTGCCAGAATCCGGTAACCTGGGATCCTAATGGAGGACTGGAGTTTGATGAAATGGCCAGGCAGGAGCTGTTTCACATGTTAGAGCAGGACTATATTTCCGGAATTACCTTTAGCGGAGGAGATCCGCTGTACTTTGGAAATCGTACGGATATTACCAGACTAGCCCAGGAGATTTCCAGTAGATTTCCAAATAAGACCATTTGGATGTATACAGGCTTTCGCTACGAAACCATTATGCAGCTGCCAGTGATGGAATATGTGGATGTACTGGTAGATGGAGAATATGTGACTGATTTAAAGGATACACAGCTAAAATGGCGTGGCAGCAGCAATCAACGGGTCATTGATGTTGCCGCAACGAGAAAAAATGAAAAAGTTGTTTTACATTGTGAGTAAGGAGAATTATAATGAAGGTAGAAATTAAAAAGGTAAGTAAAAGTGCAACGCTTCCACAGCGGGGAAGTGAACAGGCAGCGGGCTATGATTTGTTTGCAGATATTCCAGAGGCAGTAACAATTATGCCTCATGAAACGAAAATGATTGGCACCGGACTTGCAGCTGCCATTCCCCAAGGCTATTTTGGTGGCGTATATGCAAGAAGCGGCTTGTCTGCCAAAGAGGGACTGCGTCCAGCCAACTGTACTGGCGTGGTAGATTCAGATTACCGGGGAGAAATAAAGGTAGCACTTCATAATGACAGTGAGCAGGCAAGAGAAGTACAGCCACAGCAAAAAATTGCTCAACTGGTTATTATGCCATTTTTATCCGTAACCTTTCAGGAGGTTGATTCCTTAGAGGAGACGCAGCGTGGAGAGGGTGGATTTGGTTCCACAGGAAAATAGTGTTGGCTGATTTACAATGAGAATAATCAGTTAACCTGATATTGAGGAGGTAGCTATATGGGAGAAAGTATTCGCAGTCGATTAGTGAAATTCTACGCGCAGGAGGATCGCAGCATTACATTAAGTGCTGTTCCAGGACATTTTGCCACCAGCCAGTCACATATTAATTATTATATCGATGTGACCAGCTTAAAAGCCAGAGCCAAAGAGGCACAGGAGGTTGCAAAGAGCCTTCGGAACAAGATGCTTCATCAGGTTACTACTGTGGATACCATTGTATGTATGGACGGCACAGAAGTAGTTGGCGCGTTTCTTGCACAGGAGCTGGAAAAAGGGGATTTCCTTATGACCAATCGACATGAAACCATATATGTGGTTTCCCCTGAGGTAAATAGCATTAACCAGTTGCTGTTTCGAGAGAATACAAGACCCTGCATCGAAGGGAAAAATGTGCTTTTGTTGTTAGCAACCATGACTACAGGCGAAACGGTAAAGAGAAGCTTAGAATGTATCGAATACTATGGTGGTAAGATTGCTGGAGTAGCTGCCATTTTCTCTACTATGGATGAAGTGGAGAAAACAGACGTATATCCACTATTTACCAAGGAAGATCTTCCAGGATATCAGACATATACGCCTCATGAATGTCCATACTGTAAAAAGGGGATACCAATCGAGGCTATGGTAAATGGATTTGGATATTCTAAATTATAATGAGTCATTTCAAGGAAGGGTACCCTCTATGAGAAAATCAAATTTCATAGAGGGTTTTTTATGGCTTAAAACTAGAACTTTTGTTCTTGCTTGCCACAAATTGTTGTGGTATACTTTATCAGAATTGGCAGATTTTGCGATTTTTAGAAAGGATGTATGAAATGGCAAAAAAGAACGTATATGACGAAAGCAGTATCTCCGTCTTAGAAGGATTAGAGGCTGTTCGGAAAAGACCTGGAATGTACATTGGTAGTGTTTCCAGAAAAGGATTAAATCATTTAATATATGAAATTGTAGATAATTCCGTAGATGAGCATCTTGCTGGGGAATGTGACAGGATTTATGTTACCTTAGAGGCAGATGGCTCCTGTACCGTAGAGGATAATGGACGAGGTATTCCAGTGGGAATGCATGCAAAGGGAGTGTCCGCAGAACGAATTGTATTATCCACCCTTCATGCAGGGGGAAAATTTGATGATTCTGCTTATAAGACCAGTGGAGGTCTTCATGGTGTTGGTTCCTCGGTTGTAAATGCCCTGTCATCTTATTTAGACATAGAAATCTCCAGAGACGGATGGATTCATCATGACCGATATGAGAAGGGAATTCCTACCGTAGAGCTTCAAAAAGGTCTGCTTCCAACCATTGGAAAGACAAAAAAGACGGGAACCAAAATTAATTTCCTGCCTGACCCAACGATTTTTGAGAAAACAAGATTTAAAGAGGATGAAGTAAAAAGCCGTATGCATGAAACAGCATATTTAAATCCTGAACTTACCATTATCTATGAGGATCGCAGAGGGGAAGAGGTAGAGCATATTGAATATCATGAAAGCGAAGGCATTGTAGGCTTTGTAAAGGATATTAATAAGAATGCAGAAACCATTCATGATGTGGTTTATTTTGCAGGAGACTGTGATGGAATTCACGTAGAAGCAGCCTTTCAGTATTGCAATGAATTCCATGAAAATGTTCTGGGCTTTTGTAATAATATCTATAATGCAGAAGGTGGAACCCACTTAACCGGATTTAAGACCACCTTTACCACAGTGATTAATAACTATGCCAGAGAACTGGGAATCTTAAAGGAGAAGGATATTAACTTCACCGGAACAGATGTACGAAATGGAATGACGGCGGTTATTTCTATTAAACATCCAGCCCCCAGATTTGAAGGTCAGACCAAAACAAAGTTAGACAACCAGGATGCTTCCAAGGCTACCAGTAAGGTAACCAATGATGAAATTCAGTTATTTTTTGACCGTAATTTAGATACGCTAAAGGCAGTGATTTCCTGTGCAGAGAAGGCGGCGAAGATTCGTAAGACAGAGGAGCGGGCTAAGACCAATCTGTTAACCAAGCAGAAGTTCTCCTTTGATCAAAATGGCAAGCTTGCCAACTGCGAAAGCCGGGATGCTTCTCAGTGTGAAATCTTCATTGTAGAGGGAGATTCTGCCGGTGGCTCTGCTAAGACGGCCAGAAACAGAATGTTCCAGGCAATCCTTCCCATTCGTGGTAAAATTTTAAATGTTGAAAAAGCCAGTATTGATAAGGTTCTTGCCAATGCAGAAATTAAAACCATGATTAATGCCTTTGGCTGTGGATTTTCCGAAGGCTATGGAAATGATTTCGATATCTCCAAGCTTCGCTATGACAAGATTGTTATTATGGCAGATGCGGATGTGGATGGTGCACATATTTCCACCTTGCTTCTAACATTATTCTATCGGTTTATGCCGGAATTAATCTATGAAGGTCATGTATATCTTGCTATGCCTCCATTATATAAGGCTATTCCATCTAAGGGAGAGGAAGAGTATCTGTATGATGATGCGGCTTTGGAAAAATACAGAAGAACCCATAAGGGAAGCTTCACGCTGCAAAGATACAAAGGTCTTGGAGAGATGGATGCCCAGCAGTTATGGGAGACAACCCTTGACCCGAAGCATCGAATGATGAAACGGGTAGAGATTGAGGACGGTAGAATGGCATCGGATGTGACAGAGATGCTAATGGGAAATGAAGTACCTCCCCGTAGGGCATTTATTTATGACCATGCCCATGATGCAGAACTTGATGTGTAGTGAAACATAAAGGAGTGTAAGATGTCTCAAAGTGAACAGTTGATTCGGACTGAATATTCCGAAATAATGCAAAAATCATATATCGATTATGCCATGAGCGTAATTATCAGCCGTGCCCTGCCTGACGTAAGGGACGGATTAAAGCCGGTACAGCGTAGAACCTTATACGATATGTATGAATTGGGAATCCGCTATGACAGACCCTATCGTAAGTCGGCAAGAATCGTTGGAGATACTATGGGTAAATATCATCCCCATGGTGACAGCTCCATTTATGATGCGTTGGTTGTTATGTCCCAGGAATTTAAGAAGGGACTTCCTTTAGTAGATGGTCATGGTAACTTTGGTTCCATCGAAGGGGATGGCGCCGCAGCAATGCGATACACAGAAGCCAGACTTCAGAAGATTACCCAGGAAGCCTATCTGGCAGACCTGGATAAGGATGTAGTTGACTTTATGCCCAACTTTGATGAAACAGAAAAGGAACCGGTGGTTCTTCCTGTAAAGGTGCCTAATCTTCTGTTAAATGGAGCAGAGGGTATTGCGGTAGGTATGGCTACCAGTATTCCGCCTCATAATTTCGGAGAAGTGATTGATGGTGTGATTGCATACATGAAAAATCCGGATATTAATACCAGACAGATGATGGAATATATTCCTGGTCCAGATTTTCCTACCGGTGGAATTGTAACCAATAAGGACGAGCTGCTTGCGATTTATTCCACAGGAGTAGGCAAGATTAAGCTTCGTGGCAAGGTAGAGATTGAGAAGATGAAAGGCGGCAAGGAATGTATTGTTGTCACAGAAATCCCTTACACCATGATTGGTGCCAATATTGGTAAATTCTTAAATGACGTATATTCTCTGGTAGAAACCAAGAAAACCAACGATATTGTTGACATTTCAAATCAGTCCTCTAAGGATGGCATTCGGATTGTTATTGAGCTTCGTAAGGGTGCAGATGTAAATAACATGTGCAACCTGTTATACAAGAAAACAAGACTGGAGGATACCTTTGGAGTTAATATGCTGGCGGTAGCAGATGGCAAGCCGGAAACCATGGGAATTGTTCCGATTATTCGTCATCATGTAAATTTCCAGTATGAGCTGGCTACCAGAAAATATACCACCTTGTTAAAGCAGGAGCGGGAGAAGAAGGAAATCCAGGAAGGATTAATTAAGGCTTGTGATGTCATTGATTTGATTATTGAAATCCTTCGTGGCAGTAAAAATGTTGGAGATGCCAAGGATTGCTTGATTAACGGAAATACGGCAAATATAAAGTTCCGTTCTGAGCAATCAAAAAAAGATGCAGCACAGCTTTGCTTTACGGAGCGTCAGGCAACAGCCATTCTTGAAATGCGTCTTAGAAAATTAATCGGATTAGAGATTGAGGCACTGCGCAAGGATTATGCGGAAACCATGCAAAATATCCAGACCTACTCTGAAATCTTAGAAAACCGTGGAACTATGGCAAAAGTAATTATCAAGGAGCTTCAGGGTTATAAGAAGGAATATGACGGGGAAAGAAAGACGGTCATTGATAATGTAGAGGCTGCAGTAGTAGAAGAAAAGCCAATTGAGGAAATTGATGTGGCAATTCTTCTGGATCGATTTGCCTATGGTCGTGTGGTAGATTTGGCAACCTATGAGCGAAACAAAGAGGCGGCAGACAACGAATGTAAGCAGATTATTTTCTGTAAGAATACGGACAAGTTTGCCATCTTTACCAATACGGGACAGATGCATCTGGCCAAGGTGTTAGACCTTCCCTTTGGAAAATTCCGTGATAAGGGACAGCCGATAGATAATATCAGTAAATTTGACAGCAGCGTAGAGCAGGTGTTATTTATGGAAGCACTGGGCAATTTGTTAGATAAGAAGATGATTTTTGGAACGAAAAACGGCATGATTAAATTAGTGGATGGCTCTGAATTTGTAGTCTCTAAACGAACCACGGCGGCTACCAAGCTGGCAGAAAATGACGAGCTGTTGATTGCCCAGGTAGTTCATGGGGATGATACCTTGATTATGCAGTCTGCTGGAAATGTATTTTTGCGTATTGAGGCTGCCACCATTCCTGAAAAGAAAAAGGGTGCTGTTGGCGTACGAGGAATCCGTCTGGATGCCAATGATTCTCTGGAGGCAATTTATCTGTTAAGTCCAGGAGAAAATGTTATGGTGAAGGTGAAGGGCAAGGAATTCGCCTTGAACCGGCTTCATATAGGAAAACGAGATACGAAGGGTGTCAAAAAATAATGCTTACCATAAAAGAAGCTGACAACTTTATGAATCAGGCAAAAGCCTTGGGAAGTATCCTGGGGCTTGATTCTATTACCATGCTGTTAAAGTATCTGGATAATCCACAGGAGAAAACCCCCTGTATTCATGTAACAGGCACCAATGGAAAGGGCTCAACCATTAGCTTTTTATCGGCAATCCTCATGGAATGCGGTTATCGCGTAGCTTGCTTTACTTCCCCTGCTGTGTTTCATGAAAGAGAACGCTACACCTGTAATGGCATATGGATTACCCAGGAGGAATATCTTACTTATCTTCAGGTCATTCAACAGGCCAGTGCCCGCATGGTTCGGGAGCATGGAACCCATCCTACGGTATTTGAGATTGAAACTGCGTTAGCTTTTCTTTACTTTGAAAATAAGCAATGTGACCTGGCTATTGTAGAAGTAGGAATGGGAGGAGCTGGGGATGCCACAAATGTGCTAACTTCCAATATCTGCAGTGTTTTTACCTCCATTGGGATGGATCACATGCAGTTTCTGGGAGATACCTTAGAGCAGATTACACAACAAAAAGCCGGCATTATGAAAGCAGGCTGTCCAGCAGTAAGTATCTGGCAGGAGCCTCAGGTGATTTCAACCTTGCAGGAGCATGCACATAGGCTCTCTTGTAAACTGACAGTTGCAGATAAATCGGCTGTAGAGGTAATCAGTCAGATTCCATTAACCTTTTCCTATCAGGAGTATGAGAAGGTGTGCCCTACCTTACTGGGAAGCTTTCAGCTGGAGAATGCAGTGCTGGCCTGTACTGTGGTACAGGTACTGGTAGCTTTGGGTTATAACTGCCCCAAGGACAGGGTATTATCCGGTATCACCAAGGCCAGCTGGCCGGGAAGAATGGAGTGTATCTCCAGGGCTCCCGAGATATATTTAGACGGTGCACACAATGTGCCGGCCGCACTTCGTCTTAGGGAAACCCTGGAATTATATTTTACAAACCGAAGAATTACATATATAATAGGTGTGCTAAAGGATAAGGAATATGAAAAGGTGCTGGATATTCTTATGGATTTCCCAGAAGATGTGATTGTAGTTCAGCCCAATAATGTAAGAGCTTTGGATGGCTCTGTCTTATATCAGGCAGTACATGCCAGATGTGAAAATGTGTTGTTGGCAGAATCTATGAAGGAAGCAGCGGAAGCTATATTGACTAAGTCCAGAGATGTGGTCATTGCCTTTGGCTCCTTATCTTATCTAAAGGAGATAAAAGAAGCTCTATTACATGGAATCGAGGATGAAAATGTTTGATACAGATAAAATAAAACAGGGAGTTCGTCTGATTTTAGAAGGAATTGGAGAAGATCCTAATAGAGAAGGATTAATTGATACGCCGGAACGCATTTCCCGTATGTATCAGGAAATCTACGGTGGATTACAACTAGATGCCAAAGAGCCATTGTCAAAACGCTTTCATGCGATTAGCAATGAAATGGTATTAGAAAAAAATATTGTATTTTATTCTACCTGTGAGCATCATCTGCTTCCCTTTTTTGGAAAAGCTCATGTAGCCTATATTCCTAATGAGGAAGTGGTGGGAATTAGTAAGCTGGCTCGTACCGTAGAGGTGTTTGCCAGAAGGCCACAGATTCAGGAACAGCTCACTGCTCAGATTGCTGATGCAATTATGCAGGAATTACATCCCAAGGGGGCTATGGTTATGATAGAAGCAGAGCATATGTGTATGTCTATGCGAGGAATTAAGAAGCCGGGAAGCAAAACCATGACCTATGTTACCAGAGGAGCTTTTGCAGAGAACGAGAAGCTGCAGGAAAAGTTCTTTCAGATGATTCAGTGGGAGTCAAAATGAAATATTTAAACCGATTAATTCATCACGAAAGTTACCGGGCAGTCTATCAGCAGCTGGTGGAGTTGGAAGAAGACCGCATGTATTGCAAGCATGACATGAACCACTTTCTGGATGTGGCAAGGCTGGCAGCAAATATTAACATGGAGAAAAATCTGCAGGTGGATCTGGAAATGATTTATCTGTGTGCTTTTCTGCACGATATTGGCAGGGGAATAAATGATAAGAAACAAATCTCTCATAGTCAGGCTTCGGCAAATCTGGCAAGGGAGATTTTGTTGCATATAGACTATCCTACACAGCAGATGGAGACAATTCTTTATGCCATTACAAGGCATGGGACCCGAGGCAATGTAGATTTGCTGTTACAGAATGAATATATGGCAGGATTTTTTACCGCAGGAGATGATGTGCCTGGTAAGCTTACCTTTTTACTGCAAACTGCAGACCAGCTGTCCAGATCCTGTTACCTGTGCCCGGTTGAAGCATCCTGCAAATGGAAGGAACAGGAAAAAATCAAAAAGATTGTGAGGTAAAAACATGCAAATTGGAAATCAAATTATGGACTTAAAGCATCATACCTTTGTTATGGGAATCTTAAATGTAACTCCGGATTCTTTTTCTGATGGGGGAAGCTATACGTCAGTGGACCAGGCTTTGTATCACGCCCAGGAAATGATAGAACAGGGGGCAGCGATTATTGATGTGGGGGGAGAATCTACCAGACCCGGCTATCAAATGGTCAGTGACCAGGAAGAGATACAGCGTACTGCTCCGGTGATTCATGCAATCAAAAGCAGGTTTGATATCCCCGTATCCCTAGACACCTATAAATCCGCGGTTGCAATGGAAGGAATCAAGGCAGGGGCGGATATCATCAATGATATCTGGGGCTTACAATATGATGCCAGGCTGGGAAATATCATTGCCGATACAGGCGTTACTTACATTCTTATGCATAACAGACAAGAGCCAAGTCAACAGCTGTCTATGAAGGAATTTCTCCAGCAGGCACACCAGGATGTGGAACGAGCCTTATCCTATGGAATAAAGCCTCAGCAGTTAATTTATGACCCGGGAATTGGATTTGCCAAGTCTCAGGAGGACAATCTGCTGATTTTAGGGAATTTACAGAAGCTTCAGACCCTGTCTTGTCCGTTACTTTTAGGAACCTCTAGAAAGTCGGTGATTCATTATGTTTTAGATACACCCATAGACCAACGTCTGGAGGGGACACTGGCAACTACCGCCATGGCAGTGAATGCGCATGTGGGCATCGTTCGTGTTCATGATGTTCTTGAAAATGTAAGATTTATTAAAATGATGGAAGAAATGAGAGATCGATATGATGGAACAGATATTTATTGAGAATTTAAAGGTTTTTGGTCATCACGGCGTTTTCCAGCAGGAGAAAATCAATGGTCAGGAATTTATCATCCATGCACAGATTGATTTAAGAGAGAGTATTGCCAGCACATCAGATGATTTGGCAGACACCTTAAACTACGGAGAGGTATGCTATTTTATCCGTGATTTTTTTGCAGAGAATCAGTTTGATTTACTAGAGAAGGTAGTAGATTTGCTGATACAGGAGCTGATGAATCATTTTTCTATGATTCAAGGAATTTCCCTTCAGGTGGGAAAACCCCAGGCTCCTATTGAAATGGAATTTGATAATATTGGAATCCGTGGTCACAGACAATGGACGCGCTGCTATCTTTCCTTTGGCTCTAACATGGGAGACCGTTATAAATATTTGGAAGATGCAATAGCCAAGCTGGGTGACAATACAGGAATTAGAAGAGTGCGAAGCTCATCTGTAATGGAAACCAAGCCTTATGGTGGTGTAAAGCAGGATGATTTTCTGAATATGGCAGTGGAGTTAGAAACCTATTGGTCCTGCTATGAGCTGCTACAGCTGATTCATACCATAGAGGAAGAGGCTAACCGAACAAGAGAGATTCACTGGGGACCAAGAACTCTGGATTTGGATATTTTGTTTTATGGTAATCTTGTAATCAACGAAGCAGATTTATGCGTCCCACATATAGACCTGGCAAACCGATTATTTGTATTAGAACCTATGTGTCAGTTGAATCCGGGACTGGTACACCCAGTTTACCACGCAACTATGAAGGATTTACTAGAAGCACTGCAACAGAAGACAATAGAAAAAGACACCTAAGACATGAACTTACAAAAAGGAAAAAAGATGATAAAAAATATATTGCTAGATATGGATGGAACGGTGATTGATTCTCATAAAGGGATTTATCGATGCGTGATTCACGCCCTGTCTACCCTGAATATCCCAGAACCACCACGAGAAGAAATGAGAAAATGTATTGGACCTCCCTTAACAGACACCTTTGTTAATGTATATGGGGTAAAAAAAGAACAGCTGTGGCAGGCTATGGATACCTTTCGCCAACGTTATGAAACCACAGGAATGTATGAGTGTGAGCTTTATCCGGGAATCATAGAGTTAATTGCAGGATTGAAGGCTTTGGGATTTTTTGTTGGAATCGCCAGTTCCAAAAATGAACGTGCTGTTTGCAGCATCCTAGAGCATTTTCATCTCATGGATCAATTTGATGGAATTGCAGGCTCTAATGATGATGCAACCATTGAAACAAAGGCTGAAGTGCTGCAGGAATTTTTCCGTAGGCATCCGCAATGCCAGAAGGAGGAAACAATTTTAGTAGGAGATACCCATTTTGATGCGGAAGGAGCTTTGGAAGTGGGAATATTCTGCTTTGGTGTAACCTATGGATTTGGAACCAGAGAGGAACTAGAAACAGCAGGAGCAAGTATTTTATTTGATTCCCCCATGGAGGTGAAGAAATATTTTGAAGAATATTAGAACCAATCGCATCTGGCAGATTGTTTATCCCCTGATATTATATTATGTTATGTACAATCTTATTTATATTGTCAGTGCCACGTTGCTGGCAAAATATGTTAGTGCAGTATTTTGTCTCATGATTGCTGCCATTGCTACCATTCCAGCTATTTATAAAATATATCGCAGTCTTTTGATTCCCAAGGCGGACCCCATGATTGCAGTGGGAGATTTGCCCAGGGAAGGGTTGTATATTTTAGGTATTGTTATCCTGGGCGTTCTGTTAAATGTTGGGATTACTTATTCAGGAATGATGCAATGGTCATCAGGATACCAACAGGCCAATGCCACCTTATACAGCGGGGCACTTGTAACTAAAATATGTGCCAATGCAATCTTTATCCCTTTATTAGAGGAATTGCTTTATCGAGGAATTATCTGCGGACAATTGTCCCTGTGGTATGATCGTAAGGCAGCCATTATCATTTCTTCAATATTTTTTGGCATAATGCATTTGAATGTGATACAATTTTTATATGCTTTTCTTATGGGATTGGCATTATCTGCAGTTTATTTAAAAACGAAAAAGTTATGGGTGACTGTAGTGGCGCATGGCATGACAAATCTGGTGGTAATCCTATACACCGTTTTGTTGGCTTAACAAAAAGGAGGACAACATGGCAAAGGACATTATAACATTAACAATTGGCAAACAAAAAAACATTGCATTGATTGCACATGACGGAAAGAAGGCTGAAATTATTCAGTGGTGTAACGATCATAAGGAAATATTAAAACACCATTTTTTATGTGGAACAGGTACTACTGCAAAAATGATTACAGACAAGACCGGGCTTCCAGTCAAAGGATACAACAGTGGTCCTCTTGGAGGAGATCAGCAAATTGGTGCGAAGGTTGTAGAGGGACAGATTGATTTAATTATTTTCTTTTCCGACCCATTAACAGCACAGCCTCATGATCCGGATGTGAAGGCATTGCTTCGTATCGCACAGGTATATGATATCCCTATTGCAAATAATAAAGCAACGGCAGACTTTATGATTACATCATCTTATATTAATGAAGAATATAATCATGACGTGATTAATTTCCAAAAAAATGTACAGGACCGGGCTAATACGTTATAGAATATTTAAGAAATTGAATAAAAATGTGATAGTAGAATTCACAGGAGATACATATGATAGAACAAGAAGAACAGGAAATAGAAAACAATAAAAACAGTAGTTGGGCAGGTGCCCTTGGAAATATATTACTTTCCGGTATGTTTGTTGCATTAGGGTTTTTGATGCTGCTGATTCCTGATATGAAGCTGATATTTTTTTGTTATGGCATTGGATGTGTGTTTCTTATTTGCGGTATCTGCTTTATTGTACGGTTTTTCATTAAGGAAGAATATCGCAGGCTTTCTAGCTATGGGTTTTCTGCCGGCACGCTGCTTGTGATATTAGGTGGCTGTGCACTGATTCGAAGCCAGCAAATTGCAGGTTATGCACAGTTTTTCCTTGGCATTCTGGTTCTACTGGAAGGCATTATCATATTACAAAATGCGTTGCAGCTAAAGTATCTTCAGGGAAAGCTTTGGGCAGTGAATCTGGTTATGGCACTTCTGGCTGTTCTTGGAGCATTGTTGATCCTGCTGGATGTGAAGCCTGTCCTTGGACGATTTCCTGACTTTTTATATTATTTGTTAATTTACGCAGGCATTGCAGGATTGATATCCTTTCTATATGTGGCTTTTCGCATTCATCAGTATGAGCTGGAACAGGAACAGGAAGCAAAGCGGGAATATGAACGGAACTTAGAAGAAAGTACAGAAGCATCAGAGGTTTAACCAACCAAGCCAATGGTTCTCACAGAAAATGAGGTGGTTATATGGCAAATATAGCTGATTACATAAAATGGAGAGGGGATATTGATTTCTCCATGGATCCATTTAATGAAGTGGATAATTTGATTTTTGCAGAGCTGGCATATGTTGATTTCAGCGAAATCGTGCCAGGCCCCAAGGTACAGGAGTGGGTATCCTTGTCCCAGGTGCATCAGGCTTTCTTTGAGAAATATGACCGGGATGAGATTATGTCCAGGGTTTCTTCTACCAAGGTGGCTCCATTTTTGATGGATGATATGGTGACGTCCCGCAGGTTTTGTGATGTTAAGCTGTCAGGATACGTGAATCAGATTGATACAGCAACCCAGAGTCAGTTTTCTGTAGTTACCTTTTTATTACCGGACGGTACGCTGTATGTGGCTTATCGAGGAACCGATAATACCATTGTTGGCTGGAAAGAGGACTTTAATATGTCCTTTCTTTATCAAACACCAGGCCAGATATCAGCAGCCAAATATATAGATGATAATTTTAAATACACCCTTCGACCAATTCGGGTGGGAGGACATTCCAAAGGTGGAAATTTTGCTGTCTATGGGGCAACCTTTTGCGATAGAAGAATTCAGGATAAGATTATTCAGGTGTATTCCAATGATGGACCGGGATTCTTAGATCAGGTAACAACCTCCCAGGAATATGCCAGAATTATAAGCAGGGTTACCAGTATTATTCCGGAGCAGTCCATTGTGGGTATGCTTTTAGAGAATCATTTACATCATATAATCGTGCAAAGCTCTCAAACAGGTGCGTATCAGCATGATGCCATGTCCTGGCAGGTTCGGGGCAAGCAATTTGTATATGCACCTGCATTATCAGAAAATAGTATTTATCTGGATCGTACCCTAAAGAACTGGGTGTTGGAGCAGGATTTACAACGTCGCAAGGAATTTGTAGATATCTTATTTGAGATTATTGCCAGTACTGGAGCGTCGACCATGGATGAGTTTACCTCTTCCGGATGGAAAGCACTTCTTGATATGTCTAAAACCATGACGGGAATGCCCCTTGAGAAACAAAGTGCATTTCGAGAGGTTGTTAAGGCACTGGTTATTTCTTCCGGGGATACCCTGGTGCAGTCTATGAGGGATAAGCTGTCGGTGATTGAAAAAGTACCGTTTATTGACAGGCTGTCTTTTTTGGATAAGGGGAAGAATAATAATTGATGGCTATAGGCAGATAAATAGTGTATTAGAGATTTTTGAATGGGTTAGGCAGATTGTGCAGACCCCAGGCTGGCAGGTGACAATTTTTGGAAATAAGCTTTTCTAAGTATTCCAGGACGTTTTGTTTCTGGAGGCGACGCAAACGGTTAATTTCCTTCAATAGTCGCCTGCCAGCCTGGGGTCTGCACAATCTGCTTTTTCATTTACAATACTGTGGGATTTACAGATAGTAAAGAGAGGGTATTTGGAAAATATAAACAAATTATTAAATTATGCGAAATAGAGAAAAGTGAGAAAAATTGAGTATTTGGGAGAATGAGTGAGTATTTGCTAGATTCTTATTTGATTTTTAGCGATTGTTGTATTTGCAGAATAGACAATGTAATTCTATTATATGACTAATGAATTAGCACTCGTACATTTCGAGTGCTAACAAAACAGAAATAAGGAGGCAATATTATGAATTTAGTACCATTATCTGACAGAGTTGTTTTAAAACAATGTGAAGCAGAGGAAACCACAAAATCTGGAATTATTTTGGCTAGTGCAGCACAGGAAAAGCCAATGGAAGCACAGGTAATTGCAGTGGGTCCTGGTGGTGTAATTGATGGAAAAGAAGTTACCATGCAGGTTAGAGAAGGACAGAAGGTTATTTATTCTAAATATGCTGGTACAGAAGTGAAATTAGAAGGCGAAGATTATATTATTGTAAAACAGGATGATATTTTAGCAATTGTAGAATAAGCTGTAAGAACAATATTTTTGTAAATAATAAGAAAGAAGGAAAATGATTATGGCAAAGGAAATTAAATATGGTGCAGATGCCAGAGCTGCCTTAGAGGCTGGTGTTGATAAATTAGCGGATACCGTTCGAGTTACCATTGGACCAAAAGGAAGAAACGTGGTATTAGACAAATCCTATGGTGCTCCATTGATTACCAATGATGGTGTTACCATTGCAAAGGAAATTGAGCTGGAAGACCCTTATGAAAATATGGGAGCACAGCTGGTTAAGGAAGTAGCTACCAAAACCAATGATGTGGCTGGAGATGGAACAACAACAGCTACTGTTCTTGCTCAGGCAATGATTAAAGAAGGTATGAAGAACCTTGCTGCCGGTGCAAACCCAATCGTTCTTCGTCGTGGTATGAAAAAAGCCTGTGAGGCTGCAGTAGATTCCATTGTTGGAATGAGCCAGAAGGTAAATGGTAAGGATCAAATTGCCAAGGTTGCATCTATCTCTGCTGGAGATGATGAGGTTGGAGCAATGGTAGCAGATGCTATGGAACGCGTCAGCAATGATGGTGTTATTACCATTGAAGAGTCTAAGACTATGCAGACCGAGCTTGACCTGGTAGAAGGTATGCAGTTTGATCGTGGATATATTTCCGCTTATATGGCAACAGATATGGATAAGATGGAAGCAGTACTTGATGATCCATACATTCTGATTACCGATAAGAAAATCAGTAACATTCAGGAAATCCTTCCATTATTAGAGCAGATTGTTCAGTCAGGCTCTAGACTGTTAATTATTGCTGAGGATGTAGAGGGCGAAGCTCTTACTACATTAATTCTGAACAAATTACGTGGAACCTTCAATGTGGTTGCAGTAAAAGCACCTGGATATGGTGACAGAAGAAAAGAAATGCTTCAGGATATTGCAATCCTTACAGGTGGTCAGGTGATTTCCGAAGAAGTAGGACTGGAATTAAAGGATACTACCATTGAACAGTTAGGTAGAGCAAAATCTGTTAAGGTTCAGAAGGAAAATACCGTTATTGTTGATGGTGAAGGAAATAAAGATGATATCGCTGCACGTGTTGCTCAGATTCGTGGACAGATTGAAGAAACCACTTCTGAATTCGACAAAGAGAAGTTGCAGGAGCGTCTTGCCAAGTTAGCAGGCGGTGTTGCTGTTATTCGTGTTGGTGCTGCAACAGAAACAGAAATGAAGGAAAGCAAGCTGAGAATGGAAGATGCCTTAAATGCAACCAGAGCAGCGGTAGAAGAAGGAATTATTGCTGGTGGTGGTTCTGCTTACATTCATGCATCCAAGGATGTGGCTAAATTAGCAGAAACTCTTTCCGGAGACGAGAAAACAGGTGCAAATGTAATTTTGAAAGCATTAGAGGCTCCTTTATACTATATTTCTGCAAATGCAGGTCTGGAAGGCTCTGTTATTATTAATAAAGTAAAAGAAATGAATCCTGGCGAAGGATTTGATGCTTACAAAGAGGCTTATGTAGATATGGTTGAAGCTGGAATCTTAGATCCTGTAAAGGTTACAAGAAGTGCCCTGCAGAATGCTAACTCTGTAGCATCTACATTACTTACGACAGAATCTGTAGTAGCTGATATTAAAGAAAATACCCCAGAAATGCCAGCAGCTCCTGGTGGAATGGGAATGATGTAGAGTTTAACGAAAAATGGTGCCTATGGCACCATTTTTTTTGCAGTAAACGTTGTGTGTAATAACCAAATGTGTTACAATTTTAATGTTGTGAATACCACGGATATTTAAGTGTGTACATTACATATTAAGGAGGAATGGATGAGTAAAGTAGCGATTCTAACAGATAGCAACTGCGGGATTACACAAAAGGAGGCAGATGCCTTAGATATTTATGTAATGCCAATGCCTTTTTATATTAACGATGAATTATTTTATGAAGATATTGATTTAACGCAAGAACAGTTTTATGGAAAGCTGAAGGAGGGGGGCACCATTACCACCTCCATGCCTTTGGTAGGGGATGTGACAGACAAATGGGATGAATTATTAAAGTCCTATGATGAGGTTATTTACATTCCCATGTCCAGCGGCCTTAGCAGCTCCTGTGAGACGGCGTATATGCTGTCACAGGATTATGAGGGTAAGGTTTGTGTCGTAGATAATCAGAGGATTTCTGTAACCATGAAGACATCCGTTATGGATGCTAAGAAGATGGCAGATGCTGGTAAATCTGCAGCAGAGATTAAGAAGATTCTTGAGGATACCAAATTAGAGAGCAGTATTTATATTATGGTAGATACCTTAGAATATCTGAAGAAGGGTGGAAGAATTACGCCAGCAGTTGCTGCGATAGGTTCTTTGTTAAAAATCAAACCCATACTTCAAATTCAGGGAGAACGCTTGGATACCTTTGCAAAGGCAAGAACCACCAAGCAGGGGAAAACCATTATGTTAGATGCCATTGCCTCTGATATGAAGAATCGTTTTCATGATCCAGAGGGTGAGAATTGTATTATTGCCATGGCACATACCAACAATCAGCAGGCTGCAGAGGAGTTCAGAGAAGAAATCCTTCAAAGATGGCCAAACAGAGAGATTATTTTAGATCCTCTGTCCTTAAGTGTTGCGTGTCATATTGGACCGGGTTCTCTGGCAGTTACCTGTACCAAGAAGTTAGATATTTAAATTAATTATAGATTCAGGAGGAATTGATCATGGTAAAAGCAGTCGTAGGAGCCAACTGGGGCGATGAAGGAAAAGGCAAAATCACAGATATGCTGGCTAAGGAAGCGGATATAATCGTTCGTTTTCAGGGTGGTGCCAATGCAGGTCATACCATTGTAAATAATTATGGAAAATTTGCATTACATACTTTGCCATCTGGTGTATTTTATAATCATACCACCAGTATTATTGGAAATGGAGTGGCATTAAATATTCCAATTTTATTTAATGAAATTAAATCCATTACCGATCAGGGCGTTCCTGAACCTAAAATTCTTGTTTCTGACAGGGCTCAGATTGTTATGCCTTATCATATCCTGTTTGATCAGTATGAAGAGGAACGATTAGGAAAAGAATCCTTTGGCTCTACCAAGTCAGGAATTGCACCTTTTTACTCTGATAAATATGCAAAAATTGGATATCAGGTAAGCGAGTTATTTGATGAAGAGCTGCTGAAAAAAAAGGTGGTTAAAACCTGCGAATTAAAGAATGTAATGTTAGAGCATGAATATAAGAAGCCTTTATTAAAGCCAGAAGAGCTGTTAGAGACACTTCATGAATATCGTGATATGGTTGCTCCTTATGTATGCGATGTATCAAAGTATCTGTGGGATGCCATTCATGAGGGCAAGGAAATTCTTTTGGAAGGACAGCTGGGTACCTTAAAGGATCCTGACCACGGAATCTATCCAATGGTTACCTCCAGCTCCACCTTGGCAGCCTACGGTGCGATTGGTGCAGGCATTCCTCCTTATGAGATTAAGAAGGTAATTACCGTATGCAAGGCTTATTCTTCCGCAGTAGGTGCTGGTGCATTTGTCAGTGAAATCTTTGGAGAAGAAGCAGATGAATTAAGAAGACGTGGTGGTGACGGTGGAGAATTTGGTGCAACCACAGGTCGTCCAAGAAGAATGGGCTGGTTTGACTGTGTAGCCAGCAAATATGGATGTCGTCTTCAGGGAACAACAGATGTAGCATTTACCGTATTGGATGTTCTTGGTTATTTAGAGGAAATCCCAGTATGTGTAGGCTATGAAATTGATGGAGAGGTAACTACAGACTTCCCAGTGACCCATAAATTAGAGAAGGCAAAGCCGGTTATTAAGACCCTGCCAGGCTGGAACTGTGATATTCGTGGTATTAAGGAATATGATAAGCTTCCAGAGAACTGCAGAAACTATATTGAATTTGTTGAAAAGGAGATTGGATTCCCAATTACAATGGTATCCAATGGTCCTGGAAGAGATGAAATCATTTATCGTTAAGAAAATGAGACAAATACCAAAGAGGACCACGGTTGTGGTCCTTTTTCCATGCCTTCACAATATTTACACATTTTCAACACGCAAATGGCACAGATATTCTTTAGGATAATTAAGGTATGGTGCATTTTATTTGCACAGCAAAAGGAGGAGCGAACGTGATTGAAATCAATCATCTGATTAAAAAATTCGGAGACCATGTAGCAGTAAATGATATTAGTCTGCAGGTTCTTCCAGGAAAAATTTACGGCTTTTTAGGACCAAATGGTGCCGGTAAAAGTACAACCATGAATATTATAACAGGTTATATTGGAGCTACCAGTGGACAGGTCATTGTTAACGGCCATGATATCTTCAAGGAGCCTGAGGAAGCCAAGAAATGTATTGGTTATCTTCCGGAAATTCCACCTTTGTACATGGATATGACAGTAAGAGAGTATTTAAGCTTTGTAGCGGAACTAAAGCAGCTTCCTAAGGCAGACCGGGAGCCTGAGGTGGAAGAAGTGATGGCTATGACTAAGATTGCTGATATGGAGCACCGCTTGATTAAGAATTTATCCAAGGGGTATCGTCAGCGTGTTGGATTAGCTCAGGCGGTGTTAGGCTATCCGGAGATTATTATATTAGATGAGCCAACGGTTGGTTTAGATCCAAAGCAAATCATTGAAATGAGAGAGTTGATTCGCAGTCTGGGGGAAAAGCATACCGTTATATTGTCTTCTCATATTTTATCTGAAGTAAGCGAGTTATGTGATCAGGTATTTATTATTTCCAAGGGAAAATTAGTGGCAAGTGACAGTACCGAGAATTTATCCAAGCATTTAAATTCCTCTCAGACGTTGGAGGTTTTGGTGAAATGTGATAGAAACAAGGCAGAGCAGATTGTGTCACAGTTACCTCATGTAAAGAAGTTAGAATGTAAGGATGGTTCTGAAGAAGGAACGGTTTCTCTTACCATTGGTGCAGATGCACAGGCCGATATTCGTGAAGAGGTATCCCTTGCATTTACAGAGGAAAAGATTGCAATTTATGAAATGAAATTATTAGGTCAGTCTTTGGAAGATATATTCCTTGAGCTTACAAATCAGGAAGGAGAAACAGAGTAATGCTTGCTATTTTAAAAAGAGAATTTAAATCCCTGTTTTGTAATGTTACAGGATGGTTATTTGTAGGTGCTACTTTAGCATTGTTTGGCTTATATTTCTTTGTATATAATTTATATATGGGCTATCCGTATATTTCGTATGCTTTGTCAGCGATTTCTTTTATTTTCATGATTACGGTACCAATTCTTACCATGAAGGTATTAGCGGAGGAACGTAAGAATAAGACAGACCAGCTGATTCTAACTGCACCAGTATCTGTGGGAAGAATTATAATGGGCAAGTTTCTGGCATTGGCAGCCACCTACACCATTTGTATTGTGGTTATCTGTGTAGCTCCGTTGATTCTTACGATTTTTGGAGATGTACCATTGCTCCAATGCTATGTGGCGATTCTTGGCTTTTGGCTGTATGGACTTACCTGTATTGCCATTGGAACCTTTGTATCCTCTCTAACGGAGAGTCAGGTGGTGGCTGCGGTTCTTACCTTTGCCGTTATTTTCCTGGGTTTTATGATGACCAGCTTAACCGGCGTGATTTCTTCTTCCGGAAATCTATTAACCAAGATTTTAAATTGCTATGATTTAATCGGACCCTTCCAGAAGTTTTTAGATGGTACCTTCTCAGTAACAGGAATCATTTATTATGTTTCTCTCATTGCCTTAAGTCTATTCCTTACCTGTCAGGCCATTCAGAAGAGAAGATGGACCATAAGCTCTAAGAAGATATCCACCTCTGTATTCAGCGGAGGAACTATTTTGATTGCAGTGGCACTTGTTGTGGTATGTAACCTGGTGGTAAATGAACTGCCTACAAAGGTAACAGCAGTGGATGTGACAGCTCAGAAATTATATTCCATTACCAGTGACACCACGGACTATTTGAAATCCTTAGAAGAGGATATTAATATTTATGTATTATCTGCCAAGGAAGATGCAGATGAAACCTTAGCTGGAACCCTTCAGCGGTATGAGGATGCCAGCAAGCATGTTAAGGTTACCTATATTGACCCCTCTGTGAATCCGAATTTTGCGGCACAGTATTCTGATGCAAGTCTTACGACCAACAGTCTGATTGTAGTAAGTGATGCAAGAAGTAAGGTGATTGATTACAGTAACATTTATGAATATACCTATGATTCCTCCACAGGCTCACAGACTACCTCCGGCTATGACGGAGAAGGACAGATTACCAGTGCTCTTCAGTATGTAACCTCAGAAAATATGCCGGTGGTATATGAATTAACAGGACATAGTGAAATCAGCATGAGTGGAGATTTCTTAGAGGTATTAACGAAATCTAATTTAGAGGTGACTTCGTTAAATCTATTGGAGAATGATTCTGTTCCGGCGGATTGCGATGCATTATTGATTAACGGACCGGAATCGGATTTTTCTGATGATGATGTAACCAAGGTTTTGGAATATATGAATAATGGTGGCAAAGTATTTATTTCTCTGGACTATCGGTATATGTCAGAATTAACCAATTTTAAGAAGATATTATCTGCTTACGAAATAACGGCAATCGACGGAATTGTAGCAGACAATGATTCCGCTTATTACTATCAGCAGCCATTTTATCTTCTGCCTTACGTGGAATCTACGGATGTAACAACTACAGTAAGTGGTGCTACCTCAGTATTTATGCCTTATGGTGTGGGACTGTCCTATAATGATGAGGGAGCATATACCATTACCGACATTTTAAGCAGCTCTGATTCTGCTGTATCCAAAGTAAATTATAATACAGCAACCAGCTATACTGCAGAGGATGGAGATATTAATGGACCATTTTCTTTAGGTGCCATGCTGACCACAGATAGTGACGGAAGTCTGTTTGTTTTCGGATCTACCTTCATGTTTGCAGATGATGCCAACGCTATGGTGTCTGGAAGAAATGCAGACCTGTTTAAAGAAGTGATAAATTATATGGTGGGAGATATTAATGTATCAACCGTTGTGATTCCTTCTAAGGATTATACGGTTGCACAGCTGACGGTATCTCAGAATGCAATTCTTATGTACGGAATTATCTGGGGAATCTTAATCCCATTAGCATCCATCGTAGTTGGAATTATTATCTGGGCTAAGAGGAGAAAGAAATAATGAATAAGCAGTTAAAATCTTTTTTGTTCGTTCTGCTTTTACTGGCAGTGGGAATTGCAGCGCTGTTTCTCATCAAGTTCTACAATCAGAAGGAAGAGACCAAGGCTGCAAAGGAAGAAGCAGAGGAAACCATGGAGGTTTTCTCTGTGGAAGCAGATGATATTACAGCATTTTCTTATGTTGATGACGCTGGCGATACGTTGTCCTTCCATTTAGAGGATGATTCCTGGCTATATGATGGAGATACAACCATTGATTTAGACGAAGCTTCGGTAAATAGCCTGTTGGCCAAGCTAACCTCCATTACAAGCACCAAGGTAATTGAGAATCAAAATGCCACAGAGTATGGCTTCGATACACCTGGCAATGTCATTACCATTACCACAGAAGACCAGACCGTTACTTTAACCTATGGAATGCAAAATGAAATGACCCAGGAATATTATTTGATTTTAAATAATGACAGTGATTTGATTTATGTAACAGACGGCACGCCCCTAAGTATTTCCAGTAATACAGTAGCTTCCTTAACAGCAACGGATGAATAATATATAAGAAAAGAAGCCGGCAGACTGCAAATTCATGCAATTTGGCCGGCTTTGTTATGTTTTTATTATCTTTTATTTTGTTTTCGGTTCGTCTTCTTGGGGTGCATCAGAGGAATCCTTTGGCTTTATCTGTTTATAAAGCATTTCAATGACCCAGATCATTACAGGAATAACGATAGTTGCCCATACAGCCGCGGTAAGATAGCTCATGGTTTTGGTAGAGTCGAATATAGCAGCAATTAAGGTAAGAACATATAATGCAACCAGGCAGATAATCCCAAGAATTGCCAGGACTTGTTTTATTTTCTTCATGTTATGCTCCTTTGTTTCGATGGAAGAATAGGTATATCAATATTGTTCCATAGTACCTAAGAAGCAATGGGTTTGTCAATGGTAATATGTAATTGGCCATCAAAGATGGCCAAAGGGGGAGGATAAGTATTTCATATCTTTTGCTTCTCCCAAATCAGTGGTAGGGGAGCCACTAATTTCAATGGATTACTCCTATTATGTGATATTTATTTGATTTTATACAAAGAATTTGATATATTAATAAAAGATTTCATGTAATGCTTGTCATTACCAAAGAATTAAGAAGAAAACAGGATGGTGCAGATTATGACATTATTAGAACAGTGGAGAGACCTTGCGTATAAACAGCAGGAGGATCAGGGAAAATTACAGAGTTTCTGGCAGGAATATTTTTTGCTGGAGAAGGGAATATATGAACAGCTTTTAGATCATCCAAGAACAAAGATTACAGGAACCGTTCAGGAGTTGGCTGATAAATATAAAGTTGATCTTATGCATATGACAGGTTTCTTAGATGGAATTAATGACAGTCTTATAGAGCCGAATCCCATTGAAACCATGGATGAGAATACCCAGGTGAACCTGATTTATAACAAGGAGCAGCTCTTTAGAAATATGGTGGATGCGAAGGCAGACTGGTTATACGATTTACCTCAATGGGATAAGCTGTTAGGAGCAGAGAAGAAGAAACAGTTTTATTTAGAGCAGAAGAAATCTGGCACCATTCACAGAGAGAAAAAAATTGGACGGAATGATCCATGTCCATGTGGCAGTGGTAAGAAGTATAAATTCTGCTGTGGTAAGAAATAATTTCATTCCAAAAGATGACGTTTCCACAAAATTCCTCGTTGACTTTATTTAGAATTGAGCTTAGAATAGGAAACGTAGTAAAAAGATATAGAAGTAACACGTTGAGAAGAACAGTAGACGATTTGGATGCCTTTAGAGAGAGATGCATATGGTGGAAGCATCTTAGGATAGATTTCGTTGAATACCAGCTTTGAGTGGCCTTAATAGGGTCCGGTGATTCCGTTATCATTTAATGAGAGATTTGCTGTAATACAGCAGATAAATTGGGTGGAACCGCGAGAAATATCGTCCCATGTACAACGCATGTTGTGCATGGGATTTTTGTATGTCAGGACATGCACAGGTTTCTAAATATTATGAAAACAATCAAAAAGGAGGAAATACAATGATTATTACTTTAAAGGATGGATCAACAAAAGAATATCAGGAAGCAAAATCTGTATATGAAATTGCCAGTGATATTAGTGAAGGACTGGCACGTATGGCATGTGCCGGAGAAATCAATGGAGAAGTGGTGGATTTAAGAACCCAGGTATCAGCAGATTGCCAGCTGAACATTCTTACTGCCAATGATGAAAAAGGTCTGGCAGCACTACGTCATACCACAAGCCATGTTTTGGCAGAAGCAGTGAAGCGTTTGTATCCGGAAGCTAAGCTTGCTATTGGACCTTCCATTGATACTGGATTTTATTATGATTTTGAATGTGCACCTTTTTCCAGAGAGGATTTAGATAAGCTGGAAGCAGAAATGAAGAAGATTATTAAAGAGGGTGCAAAATTAGAGAAATTTGAACTTCCAAGACAGGAAGCCATTGCCTATATGCAGGAACGAAAGGAACCCTACAAGATGGAATTGATTGAAGACCTGCCGGAGGATGCAGTGATTTCTTTCTATAAGCAGGGAGAGAATTTTACAGATTTATGTGCAGGACCTCATCTTATGAGTACCAAAAACATTAAGGCTTTTAAGCTGTTGTCCTCCTCTGGAGCTTATTGGAGAGGCAGTGAGAAGAATCAGATGCTTACTAGAATTTATGGTACTGCATTTGCAAAAAAGGATGAGCTGAATGCTTATTTGGAGCACTTAGAAGATATTAAGAAGAGAGATCATAATAAGCTTGGTCGTGAAATGGAATTATTTACCACTGTGGATGTTATTGGCCAGGGACTTCCTTTACTGATGCCCAAGGGTGCGAAAATGATTCAAACCATGCAGCGTTGGATTGAGGATTTAGAGGACAATGAATGGGGTTATGTTAGAACGAAGACACCATTAATGGCTAAAAGTGATTTATATAAGATTTCCGGTCACTGGGATCATTATAAGGATGGCATGTTTGTTATGGGGGATGAAGAAGAATCCAAGGAAGTCTTTGCTCTTCGTCCTATGACCTGTCCATTCCAGTACTATGTATATAAAGCAACCCAGAAGTCCTATCGTGATCTGCCATGCAGATATGGAGAGACCTCTACGCTGTTTCGAAATGAAGATTCCGGAGAAATGCATGGACTTACCCGTGTTCGCCAGTTTACCATTTCTGAGGGTCATTTGATTGTTCGTCCTGACCAGATGGTGGAAGAATTTAAAAACTGTATTGCACTGGCACAGTACTGTCTGAAAACTCTTGGAGTAGAAGAGGATGTAACCTATCATTTATCCAAGTGGGATCCAGAGGATAAGAATGGCAAATATATCGGTGATGCTAAGACCTGGAATGAAACAGAGGGACACATTCGAAGTGTACTTGAGGAATTAAATATTCCATTTGTAGAGGATGTGGGAGAAGCAGCCTTCTATGGTCCTAAGGTAGATATTAATGCGAAAAATGTATATGGTAAAGAAGACACCATGATTACCGTACAGTGGGATGCCCTGTTAGCAGAGCAGTTTGATATGTATTATATTGATCAAAACGGAGAGAAGCAGCGTCCATACATTATTCACAGAACCTCCATGGGCTGTTATGAGAGAACACTGGCATGGCTTATTGAGAAATATGCAGGTAAGTTCCCAACCTGGCTTTGCCCAGAGCAGGTACGTATTCTTCCTATATCTGAGAAATATTTCGGATATGCCAAGGAAGTGGAAAAGGAATTAAAGGCCAATGGAATTCTTACCACTGTAGACGAAAGAGCCGAGAAGATAGGCTTTAAGATTAGAGAATCCAGAATTCAGAAAATCCCATATATGCTGGTAGTTGGTCAGCAGGAGGAAGAGGATCATACGGTATCTGTAAGAAGCAGATTCGCAGGAGACGAAGGAGCAAAAGCCTTAGATACCTTTATTGCAGATATCTGCAAGGAGATTCGTACCAAGGAAATTCGAAAAGAAGTAGAAGAAACAAAATAATTTATAAATTGAAAAGAGACCAGATGCAATCTGGTCTCTTTTTTCGTACTCTATTTATGTGGTTATCTTTCTCATATGTGTCAATTACTTAATCTAGACAGGGTATCATAAAAATCGGGATAGGAAATATCCACACATTCCGGATGGTCTAAGGTGGTAACATCATCTGCACAAATACCGGCAATAGCAAAAGCCATGGCAATGCGATGGTCTAAATGGGTATGAATGGTAGCTCCATGCAAAGACCTTCCTCCATTAATAATCATGCCATCCTCTGTGGCCACAATGTCTGCTCCCATACTCTTTAAATTATCAACAACCGTATCAATTCGGTTAGATTCCTTTACCTTTAATTCCTGCGCATCTTTAATACAGGTAGTTCCACTGGCAAAGCAAGCCATAACCGCAATGATTGGAATTTCATCAATCAATGCAGGAATCATATCAGCTCCAATGGTGACTCCATGCAAAGAAGAGCTGGATACGGTAATATCACATACATTCTCGCCGCTGACAACACGGTTATTATCTAACGTAACATTGCCCCCCATCATTTGGGCAACCTGTAGAATACCTGCTCTGGTAGGATTGGTGTTTACATTTGTAATATGAATCGTTGCATTGGGATGAATTAGTCCGGCAGCAATGAAATAGGCAGCACTGGAAATATCTCCAGGGACAATGATATGCTGACCTGTTAAAGAAGTTCCTCCGGTAATGCTTGCAGTGAGCCCATTGGTTTCTACCTGACCGCCAAAGCCATTTACCATAAGCTCGGTATGATTTCTTGATTGTGCAGGCTCGGTAACACTTGTTTTTCCACTGGCATATAAGCCGGCAAGAAGTACACAGGATTTAATCTGTGCAGAGGCTACTGGAGACTGATAGCTGATGGCATGAAGTTTTTTTCCTTGAATTTCTAAGGGAGCACAATCATTTTGATTGATAGAAACAATCGCTGCACCCATTTCCCTAAGAGGTTTCATAATGCGCATCATAGGACGTTTTTGGATGGATGCATCTCCGTTAAGGGTACAGGAAAAATTTTGTCCACTAAGGATTCCGCTGATTAACCGGGTGGTAGTTCCACTGTTTCCCACATCCAATGTGGAAACTGGCTGCTTTAGACCATGTAATCCCTTTCCATAAATCGTTACATGATCCTCCTTTTGAGAGATTTCAATTCCCATTTTTTGAAAACAGGAAATGGTGCTGCGACAATCAGCACCATTTAAAAAACCATCTAGTTGGGTGATTCCCTGAGCAATTGCTCCTAGCATAACACCACGGTGTGATATGGATTTATCTCCTGGTACAGTAATTTCACCACGCAGCTGATTTGTTTTTTTAAATTCCATATGATTATTCCTTTTTATTTAATATAAATCTGATAATGATTTCGTTCTAATAGAGCAGTGGCTGCATTTAAAGAAGCTTCATCATACATTTCAATCCGAAGAACGCCATCAGAAAATTCCCGATTATTAATAATACCAATATTCTTAATGCTTAATTGATTGGTGGCAAGAATGGTAGCAATGGTTGCAATTCCACCGGCTTCATCAATTAAGTCACAATAGAACTCAAACACCTTAGGCAGAATGCCCGGTTTATGAATTGGCAGGGAATCTCGATATTCCTTGGCTTGTTCAAAGGAAGAAATTAAGGCATCTCCATCAAGCTTTTGAATATCTTCCTTAAAGTTATTTAGCTGTTCCATATATAAATCAATAAGATGAAGAATCTCTTTTTGATTTGTAAGGCAGATATGCTCCCACATTACAGGAGAGGAGGAGGAGATTCTTGTAATATCCCGAAAGCCTCCGGCTGCAATGGTTTTTAACAGCTCATCTGTGGTATCTGCTTTTTGGACGAGATTCACCAAAGAAGCTGAAATAATGTGAGGAAGATGGCTGATAGCAGCGGTGGCATAATCATGCATCTGAGGCGTTAAGGTAATTGGAATAGCACCTAATTGTTTTATAAATGCAGCAAATTCATCCAGGCGTTCTTTGGAAAAGTCCTCCTGGGTAGTAAGGATATAATATGCATTTTCTAATAAATGTGCAGAGGCATGTTCATATCCAATCTGTTCAGAGCCAGTCATAGGGTGTCCACCGATAAAGCAGGTGGTCATGCCTAATTGGATAACAGCCTGGTGAATATCCCCTTTCACGCTTCCTACATCAGTAATGATGCAATCTGGTTTGATAACATCTTTTAGAAGCTTTAGGTAATGTACATTTACCTTTACAGGAGAGCACAGGAAAATAAGGTCACAATGGGAAAATTCTTCTATAGCAATGAAGGTATCATTTTCAATGAGACCATCCTGATAGGCTGCCTTTATGGTGCTTTCTCTGGATGCTAATGCAATGATTTTCGTCTCTGGGGCAATCATCTGAATGGATTTGGCAATGGAGCCGCCAATCAGACCAAGTCCAATAAAGCCTATTTGAGCAAATTTCATGATAAACTCCTGTTTGCAAGCTGAATGTAAGGCATAAGGTTTGCCATTACTTCATCAAATTGTTGGAAATTCAGTGACTGAGGACCATCAGAAAGTGCATGAGCAGGGTCATTGTGTACCTCAATCATTAATCCATCAGCTCCACAGGCTACAGCAGCCTTTGCCAACGGTTCTACATATTGTCTTACCCCGGTAGCATGGCTTGGATCTACAATAACCGGAAGATGGGTGCGTTCCTTTAATACACATACAGCACTAAGGTCCAAGGTGTTTCTGGTAGCTGTTTCGTAGGTTCGAATTCCCCGTTCACATAATGCAACCCGCTGGTTACCGGATGCCATAATGTATTCTGCAGCATTTAACCACTCGTCTATTGTAGCACATAAACCTCGTTTTAGTAGAACCGGAAGGTTAGATTTTCCAACTTCCTTTAATAATTCAAAGTTTTGCATATTTCTGGCTCCGATTTGAAGCATATCTACATATTTTACCGCAGAATTTACAGCATGGGCACTGGTTACTTCACATATGGTTGCAAGTCCCGTTTCCTCAGAAGCTGCCTTCATATAACGAAGACCTTCATCCTCTAATCCCTGGAAGGAATAGGGGGATGTTCTTGGCTTAAAGGCACCACCACGAAGAATGGTAGCACCACTTTTTTTCACAGCACGAGCGATGCACATCAGCTGTTCTTCTGATTCTACAGCACATGGTCCTGACATAATGGTCATAGTATCTTTTCCAATAATCGTGTCTTTTACATGAAAGCTGGAAGCGGCTGGATGAAATTTCCGATTTGCCAGCTTATAGCTTTCTGTTACAGGAATTACCTTATCTACAATAGGGTTGGCCTGCAGATGCTCTAAATCAATACGGGATTTGTCTCCTACGATACCTACGATGGTTACTTCTTCTCCCTGGGAAATGTGTGTTTTTAATCCATAAGATTCTACTTCATTTACAATAGAAGTTAAATGGTCTGCATTTGCTTCTGGCTTTAATACTAATATCATGTTTGTTTACCTCATTCATTTGTTTTCTATATCTTAATCATTCTCCCAAGAAAAGTCAATGCTTTAACGCATAAACGTGAAAAAGTATTTTAAAATCTGTTGTAATTGTTTAAATATTTCAAGAAGTTTCTACAAATTAATCAGATAATAAATGATAAATATAATAAAATGACACACTTTACTTGTAAATACATGAAATATTTAGTAAAATAGTTCTATCAAATAAACAGCATTGGGGGAATGCATATGAACGTGTATACAACGGACAAGATTAGAAACATTGTATTATTGGGACATGGTGGATGTGGAAAGACCAGCTTGGCAGAGTCTATGGCTTACCTGGCTAATATTACCAAGAAACCAGGAAGAGTTGATGATGGAAATACCATTAGTGATTATGACAAGCAGGAGATTAAGAGAAAATTTTCCATTCAGACATCCTTGATTCCCATTCCTTGGGAAGATGTGAAAATTAATGTATTGGATACACCAGGATATTTTGATTTTGTTGGAGAAGTAGAAGAAGCTGTCAGTGTGGCAGATGGTGCCATTATTGTTGTATCAGGTAAAAATGGAATCGAAGTGGGAACCAAGAAGGCATGGGATTTATGTGAGAAATATCATATTCCAAGAATGTTTTTTGTTACTGAAATGGATATTGATGATGCAAGCTTTCGTCAGGTAGTGGAGGATCTTCAGAGTCTATATGGTAAGAAAATAGCACCATTTCATCTTCCTATCCGTGAAAATGAGCATTTTGTTGGATATATTAATGTAGTATCGAATTCTGCAAATCGATGGACCAATGAGGGAGAGGTTGTACCCTGTGAGATTCCGGATTATTCCATGGATAATCTGGGTATTTGCTCGGAAGCATTAATGGAAGCTGTGGCAGAAACCAGTGAAACCTTTATGGACCGTTATTTTAATGGAGATACCTTCTCAGAGGATGAGATTCGGCAGGCATTAAGAACGAACATTGATGATGGAAGCATTGTTCCTGTTTCTATGGGAAGTAATGTATTAGTGCAAGGAATCTATACCTTATTAGATGATATTAATAAGTATTTCCCAAGTCCGGAGAAGCGTGCATGTACTGGAATCAATGCCAAGAGTAACGAAGTATTTCAGGCAGATTATGATTTCGCAAAACCAAAATCCGCTTATGTATTTAAGACCATTGTAGATCCCTTTGTTGGAAAATATTCTCTGATTAAGGTAAATTCCGGTGTTATTAAAACAGATGATGTGTTATTTAATCAGCATAAGGATGTTGAGGAGAAGATTGGTAAGCTCTATGTGCTTCGAGGAAATAAGGCGGAAGAAGTAAAGGAGCTTCATGCCGGGGATATTGGTGCATTAAGCAAGCTTTCTAAGGTGACTACTACAGATACCTTATCCACCAAAGCCAATCCAATTTTATATATCCGAACAGCTATTTCTACCCCATATACCTGCATGAGATATAAGGCGGTTAATAAGGGAGACGAAGATAAAATCTCCCAGGCACTTCAGAAAATCATGATGGAAGACCTTACCATTAAAGTAGAAAATGACAGTGAAAATGGTCAGTCCTTAATTTATGGAATTGGAGATCAGCATCTGGATGTTACAGCAGATAAGCTGCGGGACCGCTTTAAGGTAGATATTACCCTGTCAAAGCCTAAGGTAGCATTTCGAGAAACCATATTAAAATCTTCTGATGTGGAATACAAATATAAAAAACAGTCTGGAGGACATGGACAGTATGGACATGTTAAGATGATTTTTGAACCCTCAGGCGATTTGAATTCCCCCTATTTGTTTGAGCAGGTGGTTGTTGGAGGTGCTGTACCTAAGAATTTCTTCCCTGCAGTAGAAAAGGGAGTGGCAGAAGGAGTGAAAGCAGGACCTTTGGCTGCATATCCGGTGGTTGGTATTAAGGCAAAGCTGTATGATGGTTCCTATCATGCAGTGGATTCTTCAGAAATGGCCTTTAAGGTTGCTGCCAAGCAGGCGTTGAAGCAGGGGCTATTGGAGGCTTCGCCAATTTTATTGGAACCAATCGCAACGTTAAAGGTTATCGTTCCTGATGCATATACAGGCGACGTTATGGGAGATTTGAATAAACGAAGAAGTCGAGTGATTGGTATGAATCCAACGGAAAATGGACTTCAGGAAATTGTTTCGGAGGTCCCATATAAGGAGCTGTTTGGTTATGGAACAAATCTTCGTTCTATGACAGGAGGCTATGGAGAATTCTCCTATTCCTTCTTAAAATATGAACAGGCACCTTACGATATTCAGCAAAGGGAAATTGAAGAGAGAGCGCATAAGCTTGAGAATGATGAAATCTAAATGAATTTAAAAACATCCCGCATATTTGCGGGGTGTTTTTTTATACTATAGTATTATGAAGAAAATTAGATGCGCAATATTCCTGGGGATCATTTTTTCGATTATACTGTATGGCTTTTGTATACATGATTATAATAACAGTAAGACGGTAGATTCTGTATCCAGTAATCAGGAGGAAAAACAATATACCATTATATATGATTTACAGGGAGGAAATAATTCAATCTTAAACCCAGAATCCTTTATCAGCAGCCAGCTGCCATTGAAATTGGAAAATCCACAAAAAGACGGATATCATTTCAGCGGTTGGATTCAGGATACAAAAAACGATGCTGTGATTTGGAAAATAACAGCGTCAAAAGATTACCACCTAAAAGCCAAATGGACCAGGGTGATTTCTAGTCTAGACAGTGTGGAAACATATCCTTATAAGAGTTCTTATTTTCAAGAGGAAATTCCTCTGAATCAGTTGAATTATCATTTTATATATTCTCTAGATGTTCCTGGAAATCCTAAAACGAAATGGAAGGATTATCGCAATCGTATGATAGATTCAACCAATCAATGTCCCCAGGGGATTTGTATTGTGGATGAATATATTGTTATTACCAGCTATGGGATTGATACGGATGCATTGGGAACCATGGCATTTTATCGAATGTCTACCGGAGAGCATGTGAAAACTTTTGGGATGGATTCTAGGAGTCATTTGGGAGGAATCGCATTTGATGGAAAAAATTTATGGATATGTAATTCCAATAATCATGAGCTGGAAAGAATTAGTTTGTCTTTTTTGAAGAAAATAATATCTGTTTCCAGTCAAAATTTTATTGATATTTCAGATTGCTTTGATCGGTATCCAGTTGACACGATTCCATCCTGTATCTGCTACTATCATGGAAAGTTATATGTAGGAAGTCATCGAATTCTTACCACTGGTTATGCGTATGAATATGCTTATCAGGAACAGAAAAATTGTCTGGTATATGAAAATAAATATAGGATTCCTGCAAAAACGCAGGGGATTTTTGTAAATGATAAAGACCAAATCTATGTAAGTTCCTCTTATGGAAGAACCAGGGCTTCCCATTTATATTTGTTTGATTCTTTTCGACAGATGGATGCCTCTCCCAAAAATCCAAATGCAATCATCCAAATGCCGCCGGGAGCGGAGGGGGGGTATGTATTTCAGGGATTCATCTATTTATTATTTGAAACCGCCTGCTCAAAATATTATGAAGGAAGTGATGGAGGTGGAAATTGTCCTTATCCTATCGATAAAGTCCTGGTAATTAACGAAGAATCCATATTCTTTGACTAACATTTCTTGACAAATCTCTTCCATGTGTTAGAATTTTAACGTATGGCAATTAGCCTTAGGAGGAGAAAGAAATGGCAGTACCTTATAATCACAAGGCCGTTGAAAAAAAATGGCGTAAAGTATGGGAAGAGCATCCCATTAATGTAAATGAAGAAAATAAAGAAAAATATTATTGTCTTGATATGTTCCCATATCCATCAGGAAATGGCTTACATGTAGGACATTGGAGAGGCTACGTTATTTCTGATGTGTGGAGCCGCTATAAATTAATGCATGGATATTATGTGATTCATCCTATGGGATGGGACGCTTTTGGACTTCCTGCAGAGAATTATGCAATTAAGATGGGCGTACATCCTGCAATTTCTACCGCAGATAATGTGTCTAATATTAAGCGTCAGATTAATGAAATTGCCGCTATTTATGACTGGGATATGGAAGTAAATACCACAGACCCAGAATTTTATAAATGGACCCAGTGGATTTTTGTAAAGATGTTTAAGGCAGGTCTTGCATATGAGAAGGAGATGCCAATTAACTGGTGCCCATCCTGTAAGACAGGTCTTGCAAATGAAGAAGTGGTGAATGGCAAATGTGAGCGTTGTGGTGCTGATGTTACGAAGAAGAATCTAAAGCAGTGGATGCTTAAAATCACTGCATACGCAGACAGATTGTTAGATGATTTAGATAAACTGGATTGGCCTGAGAAGGTTAAGAAAATGCAGACCGACTGGATTGGTAAGAGCTACGGTGCCGAGGTTGATTTTAAGGTAGAGAATTCAGAGGATACCATTACTGTATACACCACCAGACCAGACACACTTCATGGAGCAACCTTCATGGTGCTGGCTCCGGAGCATGAAATGGCTAAGAAGCTTGCTACATCAGAGCAAAAGGATGCCGTGGAGGATTATATCTATCAGACCTCCCTTCGTTCCTCTGTAGATCGTCTGCAGGGCAAGGAGAAGACCGGTGTATTTACCGGAAGCTATGCCATTAATCCATTAAATGGTGCTAAGGTACCAATCTGGTTATCTGATTATGTATTATGCGATTATGGAACAGGTGCCATTATGTGTGTTCCGGCTCATGATGACCGAGATTTTGAGTTTGCAACCAAGTTTCATATTCCAATTATCCAGGTAATTGCCAAGGATGGAAAAGAAATTGAAAATATGACAGAAGCCTATACAGATGCTTCCGGTACTATGATTAATTCTGGTGACTGGAATGGCATGGAGTCTTCTGTATTAAAGAAGGAAGCTCCATTAATGATTGAAAAGCTTGGTTTTGGAAGAAAAACCGCCAACTACAAGCTTCGTGACTGGGTATTCTCACGCCAGCGTTATTGGGGAGAACCAATTCCAATTATTCACTGTCCTGATTGCGGAGCCGTTCCGGTACCGGAGGATCAGCTGCCATTGTTGCTTCCTCAGGTGGAATCCTATCAGCCAACAGGAACAGGAGAATCACCATTAGCTGATATTACAGACTGGGTAAATACCACATGTCCATGCTGTGGTAAACCAGCGAAGCGAGAAACCAATACCATGCCTCAGTGGGCAGGTTCTTCCTGGTATTTCCTTCGTTACGTAGATAACAAGAATACGGAAGAATTAGTTTCCAGAGAGAAGGCAGATAAATATTTACCAGTAGATATGTATATTGGTGGTGTTGAGCATGCCGTGCTTCACCTTCTGTATTCCAGATTCTATACCAAATTCTTAAATGATATTGGTGTTATTGATTTTGACGAACCATTTAAGAAGCTGTTTAATCAGGGAATGATTACCGGTAAGAATGGTATTAAGATGAGTAAATCCAAGGGAAATGTAGTTTCTCCAGATGATTTGGTAAGGGATTATGGCTGTGATGCTTTAAGATTATATGAATTATTTGTTGGACCTCCAGAGTTAGATTCTGAATGGGATGATCGTGGTATTGACGGAGTCTATCGTTTTATTACCAGATTCTGGAATCTTGTTTTAGATCAAAAGGATGGAAATGTTGCTCCAACCAAGGATTTAATTAAGGTTCGTCATCGTATGATTCATGATATTACCACCAGATTAGAGAGCTTTAGCTTAAATACGGTTATTTCAGGTTTTATGGAATACAATAACAAGCTGATTGAGCTGTCTAAGAAGGGCGGAGTTGATAAGGAGACCTTAGAAACCTTCGTAATTCTTCTTGCTCCATTTGCACCTCATATTTCAGAGGAATTATATCAGGCATTAGGACATGACACCTCTGTATTTAAGGCACAGTGGCCAAAAGCTGATGCCAAGGCAATGGAAGATGATGAGGTTGAAATCGCAGTTCAAATCAACGGCAAAACCAAAGCAGTTGTTTCTATTGCCAAAGACATGAGTAAGGAAGATGCAATTGCGGCAGGAAAGGATGCTTTAGGAGATAAGCTTTCTGGTAATGTTGTAAAGGAAATTTATGTTCCGGGACGCATTATAAATATTGTTATGAAATAAGGAAAAACGACTGGTCCATTGAAAGACCAGTCGTTTTTTTCTATCTTCGGGGACGAAAGGTACTCATAAGTCGCATAATTCGATCTACCTTGGCCTGTTCCTCTGGGGGCATTTCCTGTTTTAATATTTCTATTAATACATTTGTTTCATCATTAGAGAAGGTAAACCCTTGCGTTTTGGCCATGGAAGCAGCATTAGACAGCTGCTTTGCCATATCATTTGCATTGTTGCTATGGTTCGTTGCGGCAAATTCCATTAGAAATTCCAGTTTATCGTTTGGTATTCCCGACAGTTTGGGGTTGTTTTTCAAAAAATCATAATTCATAAGCCTCATGAAGGGAAGAATACATCATAAGTGGCAATCAGCTGCAGGACATTTAATACGGAATCTAATTGTGTTTGTTCCTGTGGTGAACTGATTTCCCGAATTGCCTGCAGCATTTCAATGGAATTATCGTATCCAGTTTCAGCAGCACATATTTGCATAGAATTTTCAGGATTATCAAAGAATTCGATGGTTTTTTGCATTTGAAAATAGGAAATCATCATGGAAATAGATTTCTGAGCGGATGGGGCAAGAAAAGGCAGTGCTGTTTTTAAGATTTGAATTTCCTTGCTCTGCAGTCGACTATCATACAGTGATGGCATTTCTTCCATAAAAAATCCTTTTTTCTTATTCTATGATAGAAAACAATCATTCATAACCGCATATATTAGTAGAAAAGGAATCCTATGAATCGAATTATTGTAGATGGAAATAAGGTTTATGAAATAGATGAAGAATGCTTAAAGAAAAAAGAAGAACAGCGAAAGGATGAGCAAAAATCTACAGAGCATAAAGAAAAATAAATACAGAAAATAAGCGCCCAGAGGACGCTTATTTTTTCGGGCTGACACATGTGTGGTATGTTGTTAGAATAATCCACCATTGCATCCATTGCCGCAGCAAAGAAGCAGGAGAATAATCCAGATACAGCTGCTGTCGTTTCCGCCACAACCGCTGGATAATGGAGAAGAACCATTTCCATTACACAGGCAAAGAAGGAGAATAATCCAGATAATGGAATTACATCCATTGTCTCCGCTACATCCACAATTTGTTGCTACTAAGTCACTCATTGTATGCCTCCACATCTATTTTACAATGTTATCTTATGTAAAAGATAAAAAAAGGTTCCCACTTACATTGTGATACTTTACCATAATTCATAATTTTGTTATAATTGTAACAATATACGAAAAAGAAGTTACAATGAGGAGGGCAGTCTATGGGCTGTATTATAATCTTCGATATAGATAAAGGGCATACCAATCATTTGAAATTAATGCTTCAAAATGATCGTACTGTTCATGATTTTCGCTATGCCCAGGAACCCCAGCAGGTAACGGATATTGCCGATGAAAATGCAGTAGATGTTTTAATATGTGATATTGATGATAAGTCGGCTTTAACCCAGGAACTATTAGATTATTTCCAGGTTATTCATCCCGATACCATTGTTATTTTAATGTCCCAATGTGAAAACATTCCATTTGTGCTGGATGCAATGAATAAAAATAATCCATTTCGGTTCATTATGAAACCCTGTCAGTGTACAGATGATATTCTTGAGCCAATTAGGGATGCATACACATATAGAAAACGATTGCTGCAAAAGCCTGCCTGGCTCGCTGAGGAACCTTCAGAGGATGAGTTGTCCTTGCACCTTGAGAAAATCGGGGTAGTAATGAAGGAAAATAAACAATTTCAGGAAAGTATCTCCTGTTGTATTGTAGGCGCCATTAAAGCGAATACACAGGCACTATTTGAGAAGGATGATGTTATTCTACCAACATTTATTCATCATTTATTTGATCAATTTTTATCTTATAAAATTAACGGAACCAATACATTTCAAGAATATATTTCTTCCCTAACCTCCCATTGGAATCGAAATGAAAGTGGGTGCTTTTTCTCCGTTTTACAAGGGAAAAATATAAAAATCAGCCAAAAGGATGCACCGGAAATTGCTTTTATTGTGTTTTTATTAGGTACCTTTGTTACAGAATTATTGAAATCCTATCATGTTCAAATTGCAATTACATCAAAAGATGGCTATTATATTATACGACAGACAATGGATGTGACCAAAACAGTAAATTTGATAGGAGAATATCCTTATTTGGAAAAACGATATCCATACCAGGAACCATTTTCTGTTATCATAAAAGAAATATTAGATTATATAAGTGTAAAATGTATTATGGGCACATCAGAGCATCCCTTTGATTTGAAAGTGCTGGTAAAACAAGAAAGATAAATGAGTGAAAAGAAGGAGATTATTATGAGCAAAATTACAATGACGACACCATTAGTTGAAATGGATGGGGATGAAATGACCCGTATTTTATGGAAAATGATTAAGGATGAATTGTTATTTCCATATATTGACTTAAAAACGGATTATTATGATTTGGGTTTGGAGCACAGAAATGATACAAACGATCAGGTGACCATTGATTCAGCTAATGCAACAAAGAAATATGGTGTGGCAGTAAAATGTGCAACCATTACTCCAAATGCTGCAAGAATGACAGAGTACAATTTAAAGGAAATGTGGAAAAGCCCCAATGGAACCATTCGTGCGATTTTAGATGGAACCGTATTTCGTGCACCGATTGTAGTAAAAGGAATCGAACCCTGTGTGAAGAACTGGAAGAAACCAATCACCATTGCAAGACATGCTTACGGAGATGTGTACAAAGCATCGGAAATGAAGATTCCCGCTGCTGGTAAGGTAGAGCTGGTATATACTGCAGAGGATGGACACGAAGAGCGTGAGTTAGTTCACACTTTTACTGGAGCCGGTGTGGTTCAAGGACAGCACAATATAAATGATTCTATAGAAAGCTTTGCAAAAAGCTGTTTTAATTTTGCATTAGATACCAAGCAGGATTTGTGGTTTGCGACAAAGGATACTATTTCCAAGAAATATGACCATACATTTAAAGATATTTTTCAGGAAATCTATGATGCAGAGTATCAGGAAAAGTTCAAAGAAGCAGGCATTACGTATTTCTATACGCTAATTGATGATGCTGTTGCCCGTGTTATGAAGGCAGAGGGTGGTTTTATCTGGGCATGTAAGAACTATGATGGAGATGTTATGAGTGACATGGTAAGCTCTGCTTTTGGCTCACTGGCTATGATGACTTCTGTATTAGTATCTCCTCAGGGCTACTATGAATATGAAGCTGCTCATGGAACGGTTCAGCGTCATTATTATAAGCATTTAAAGGGAGAAGAAACCTCTACTAATTCAGTTGCAACCATCTTTGCATGGACGGGAGCTTTAAGAAAGCGTGGAGAATTAGATGGAATCACAGCATTGTGTGATTTTGCAGATGATTTGGAAAATGCATGTGTAAAAACCATAGAATACGGTCAAATGACCAAGGATCTGGCATTAATCACAAGCAATGAGAATGTATCTGTATTAAACAGTGAAGACTTTATCAAAGCGGTTCGTGTAACATTAGAAGAGTTGATGGATAAAAGAAAGAAATAAGTGAGGTTATACCATGTTATTATCCTGTCAGAATCTGGGCAAGACTTATGGAGAAGAACGTATTGTAAGAAATGTCAGCTTTCAGGTAAATGAAAATGAGAAGATTGCCATGATTGGTGCCAACGGCGCCGGGAAATCTACGATTTTAAAAATGATTGCAAATAAAATAGAACCGGATGAGGGGCAGGTATCCATTGGAAAAAATGTAACCATCGGATATTTAGCACAATATCAAGGGGAAGAAATGGAGGGGACGATTTATGATATCGTCCTCTCTTCTAAGGCTGATATCATTGCGATGGAGCAAAAAATTCAGCAAATGGAAGAAGCAATGACGCATGTGAAGGAGGAAGAGCTTAACGATTTTATGGCCTCCTACCATGAGCTGGTACGTCAGTTTGAATTACGAAATGGATATGCATATAAAAGTGAAGTGAGTGGTGTATTACGTGGATTGGGTTTTGCAGAAAATGATTTTGGCAAAACAATGGAGATGCTTTCTGGAGGGGAAAAAACAAGAGTTTCTCTTGGAAAGCTGCTGGTATCTAATCCGGACCTGCTCTTACTAGATGAGCCGATTAACCATTTAGATTTAACTTCCATTCAATGGCTAGAGACCTTTCTTCTAAATTATAAGGGCGCTGTCTTAATTGTGGCTCATGACCGGTTCTTCCTAGATAAGATTGTTAGCCGTGTGATTGAAATTACAAGGCATGAGGCGAAACTATATAAGGGAAATTATACCCAGTATGCCCAACAAAAGGAGCAAATCAATAAAACACTGCAACGGGAATATATTAAGTCAGAAAAGGAAATCGCCCATCAGCAGGAAGTTATTGAAAAGCTAAAGCAGTTTAATCGGGAAAAATCCATAAAACGGGCGGAAAGCCGGCAGAAAGCATTAGATAAGCTTGCACCCATAGAGAGACCTGTAGACGAAAATACCAGAATGCAGCTGGCACTTGCGCCGGAACTGTTAAGTGGTAAGGATGTTCTTACCGTTACTGATTTAAAGAAGCAGTATGAAAGCCGCTGTTTGTTCCAACACCTTTCCTTTGAAATAAAGCGGGGGGAACGGGTTGCCATTCTTGGAGATAATGGAACGGGCAAGACGACAATTTTAAAAATTGTGAACGGATTAGTTCAAGCGGATGGGGGACAGGTTCGTGTTGGAAGTAATGTTACCATTGGATATTATGACCAGGAACAACAGGTGTTAGAGGATAGCAATACGCTGTTTCAGGAAATGCAGAATTCCTATCCTGATTTAAATAATACGCGAATACGAAATGTTCTGGCAGCCTTTTTATTTACCGGAGAAGACGTATTTAAGCGAATTGGTGACTTAAGTGGTGGAGAACGAGGAAGAGTCAGCCTTGCAAAGCTCATGCTGTCTGGTTGTAATTTCTTGATTTTAGATGAACCTACCAACCACTTGGATATGGAGTCTAGAGAAATCCTGGAAAATGCATTAAATGCCTATGAAGGTACTGTTTTATATGTGTCTCACGATCGATATTTTGTCAATAAGACTGCAGGCAGGATTCTAGAGCTTCGAGAGAACTCCTTTCACCAATACTTAGGTAATTATGATTACTATATAGAGAAAAAACAGCAGGAGGAACAAAACCTCAGTGCATCCATCTCTAGCGAAGAAAATACAGCAGAAGTCTCTGAGGGAAAAGTAGATTGGGCCAGACAAAAGGAGCTTGCAGCAATAAAACGTAAGCAGGAAAATGCAATTGCGAAAATCGAAGCAGAAATTGCTGATTTAGAACATAAAATGCAGGAAGTGTTACAGGAGTTTTCCAGAGATGAGGTGGCTACCAATTCTGCCAGGTTAAATGAATTATCTGCTATGCAAAATCAGTATCAGTCTCGTTTGGATGAATTGTATGAAGACTGGGAGCATTTAATGGAATAATAAGTTTGTTAAAACATTGTCACATTGACATTACAGTGCAAAAAAATTATAATTTAGATAAATAACACAAAGAGGGGGATGTATCGTGGAAAAAGACATTTCACAGGCAGTGATACGAAGAATGCCAAGGTACTACCGTTACTTAGGAGAATTACTAGATGATGGTGTAGAAAGAATCTCTTCCAATGAGTTAAGCTCTAAAATGAATGTGACAGCCTCACAGATTCGCCAGGATTTAAATAATTTTGGAGGATTTGGTCAACAGGGATATGGATATAATGTACAATTCTTACATGATGAAATTGGTAAAATTCTTGGGCTTACAGAAATACATAATGTGATTGTCATAGGTGTTGGTAACTTAGGACAGGCTATTGCAAATTATGTTAAATTTGAAAAATTAGGATTTCGCATGGTGGGACTTTTTGATGTTAATCCGAAACTAAAAGGAAAAATGGTGCGCGATTTACCAATACAAATGCTTGAGGATTTACCGGAATTTTTAAAAACGACCCATGTGGATATTGCAGCGCTTACGCTTCCAAAGGCAAATGCGGAAGCAACTGCGAATATGCTGGTTTCCTTAGGAGTGAAAGCAATATGGAATTTTGCCCATGTGGATTTGGATATGGTGGATGATGTAGTGGTAGAAAATGTACATTTGTCAGATAGTTTGATGCAATTATCCTATAACATTACAAAAAACAGCTAGGAAATAAAGGTGATTTCTGATGAGAGAAAGCGAGTTTAAGGAAGCTTTAAATGGGAAAAAAATCTCCATACTTGTGCTTGATCAAAAATGGCATCGCTTATTTGCATTAAGTGGAAAGCCAGATCAGGTAAAAGAGCTTGAAAAGGAATTAAATGAACTTTTAGCCAGACAGGGAAAGCTGAATCAGGATTTAAAGGAATACAAAAAATTAAAGGCTTCTCTCATGCAAAATATTGTTGAGAACATGGAAGGTACCGAAGCTCACGCAATCAATGAAATGACTTCCCGAAAGCTAGAAGAGGATAAGCGGTTAATTGATGAAGTAAATGAAAAAGCTGCTTTGGCAGAAGATGAATTATTGGAAATACCAAAAGAAATTACAAGAGTAAATGAAGCACTTATGATGGAAACCATGGAATTTTGTTATGACAGACTGCGTACAAATGCAAATGAGACAGAGGAAATTGCCCAATGGATTGCCAATGTTCGGGTGGAATTAAAGAAAAATATTATCAGAAAACAGAATCGTGAAATTAATAATAAGGAAATATATTCTTATATGCATGATATTTTCGGCAAAGAAGTCATTGATTTGTTTGATGTAAAATATGATGTGGAACCGGAAGACAAGGAAGGCGTCGATGCTTAGGCATGGCGCTTTTTTAGAAATACTATGAGAAAGCAAAAGGAGGAATCCAATGAAAATCGTATTAAATGCCCGTGAAATGAAACAAACAGATGAAAATACCTCTTCCTACTTCGGTGTGCCTTCTATTGTATTAATGGAGCGAGCAGCACTGGCGCTTTGTTCTTTTATTTCTAGTGAGTGCGACAAGAATTCAACCATTGGTATTCTGTGCGGAACTGGGAATAATGGTGGGGACGGTCTGGCTTTGGCGCGCCTTCTCTTTCAGCAGGGGCGAAATGTAGTATATTATGTTGCTGGAGAAAAAAATAAATTTACAGATAACGCATCCATGGAATATCACATGGCATGCCAGTATAAGGTTCCGGAATGTAATCAATGGGAGGAATTGTTAAAACAGGATATTTTGGTAGATGGTTTATTTGGAATTGGTTTATCTAGAGATATCAAGGAGCCATACAGTCTCATGATTGATGAAGTAAATCATCACCATTTCCAGAAGGTGATTGCCATTGATATTCCTTCCGGAATTTCCTGCGATACAGGTCAGGTTATGGGACAGGCCATTCGTTGTGATGCTACCGTTACCTTTGGCTTCTTTAAGGTGGGACAATTGCTATACCCGGGAGCTCAATATTGCGGAAGAATTCATTGCAAGGATGTGGGAATTACTCCAGACAGCTTTTTGGAAAATAAAATGATGTGCGCAACCTTGGAACATAGTGATTTATCTTTGCTTCCTAAGAGAAGTGCAGACGGAAATAAGGGAACCTTTGGAAAGGTTCTGGTGATTGCAGGTAGTGAATCCATGTCTGGGGCTGCAGTACTTTCCGCACAAGCAGGGTTACTAAGTGGGTGTGGTATGGTAAAGATTTATACAGAAGCTGTAAATCGTGTCATCTGCGCAACGACATTACCAGAGGCGTTAATTTCCACCTATGATCATAAATTTCAAGAAGAGCAATTACTACAGGAAATGAAATGGGCAGACATCATTCTCATAGGACCAGGCATGGGACAGACCAGTGTTTCCAGACAAATCGTAAGTTGCGTTATAAAAAATGCAGCGGTTCCCTTGGTCATTGATGCAGATGGATTAAACATTCTTTCTCAGAATATGCATAAGCTTCGGGGGCCTCATACAGAAATAGTTGTCACTCCCCATGTGGGAGAAATGAGCCGTATGCGCCAGGAAAGCATTTTATTTATCAAAGACCATTTATTATCTGTGGCAGAAGAATTTGCCAGAGAATATAATGTGATTTGTGTACTTAAGGATGTGAGAACCATTACCGCTGTTCCATATAATCGAACGTATATTAACACCTCAGGAAGCGATGCTATGGCTACTTCCGGAAGCGGTGATGTATTAGCTGGAATCATTGCAGGTTTCATGGCCCAAGGGCTGTCAGGTGATATGAGCAGTGCACTGGGGGTATATGTTCATGGCCTTGCCGGGGAACTGGCAGGACAGGCATTAAGTAATTACAGTGTAAGAGCTACAAACATTCTACAGAATTTAACAAAAGTTTTCAGGAAAGAAGTGTAAAAATGAAAGAGTATAATCGTGTATATGCAAATATTGATTTAGATGCATTAATGTTTAATCTAGATTCTATGAGAAATAATTTAAAAACAGGAACACAAATGATAGCGGTGATTAAAACCAATGGATATGGACATGGTGCCTTAGAAATTGCTTGTGAGCTGGAACAGGTTCATGATGTTTTTGGCTATGCGGTAGCAACCATAGAGGAAGCAATGGAGCTAAGAATGCATAAAATAAAGAAACCCATACTCATTTTGGGCTATACGTTTTCCGATTGTTATGAGGATATGATATTAAATGATATTCGTCCTACCGTTTATACCTTGGAAATGGCAAAAGAATTGTCTGATTGGGGGGTGCGATTAAAGAAGAACGTCAACATTCATATTAAAATTGATACTGGGATGAGTAGAATTGGATTTCAGGTAAGTGATAAATCGGCAGATATCATTGCACAGATTGGAAAGCTTCCCAACCTTAATTTAGAGGGGATTTTCACTCATTTTGCAAGGGCTGATGAAGTAGATAAAAGCCATGCACAGGCGCAGTATGATTTGTTTTGTAAGATGATTAAAAAGTGTGAAGAAAGAAAGATATGTTTTTCATATCATCATTGTTCTAATAGTGCAGCCATATTAGAGTATCCAGATGCGAATATGGATTTGGTACGTGCGGGAATCACTTTGTATGGTCTTTGGCCATCCATGGAAATGGACATGAGTTTCCCTTTAAAACCGGTTTTGTCCTTGTACAGTCATATCGTACATATCAAGGAATTAGAACCTGGCAGGGAAATTAGCTACGGAGGAACCTATGTTACCAATAAAAAACAACGTATTGCTACAATTCCAGTAGGATATGGTGATGGATATCCTAGAAGCTTATCCAATAAGGGCTATGTATTAATCCGTGGTAAGAAAGCCCCCATTACTGGCCGGGTTTGTATGGATCAGTTTATGGTAGATGTATCGGATATTCCGGATGTTACGGTACATGATTTGGTTACATTAATTGGTACAGACCAGCAACAAAGCATAACTATGGAGGAGCTAGGAACGTTAAGCGGTCGATTTAATTATGAACTAGCCTGCGATTTAGGAGAACGGATTCCTAGAATATATTATCGAAATCAGAAGTTGGTTTCTGTGAGAGATTATTTCTTAAGATAGCATTTCAAAAGAATTATTGAATACACTCGAAGAATTTGGAGATACTGTTTGTAAATCAAAATTATTGGAGTGATGGAAATGTCAATTAGAAGAGGAGATATTTATTACGCAGACTTAAGACCTGTTATTGGTTCGGAGCAGGGAGGAATACGTCCGGTACTGATTGTCTAAAATGATGTGGGAAATGTTCACAGTCCTACCGTAATATGTGCAGCCATTACATCTAAGATGAATAAGGCGAAGCTTCCCACTCATGTATCTTTGGATAGTGGAAAATGTGATTTGATGAAGGATTCTGTCGTTTTACTGGAACAATTAAGAACCATTGATAAAACCAGATTAAAAGATAAGGTGTGTCATTTGGATCATAAAATTCTTTTTCAAGTAGATAAAGCGCTGGAAATCAGTCTTGAGCTATTTACATAGTCTTGACGGATATTGGTAAAGCATGGTATATTTCTGGTGTTAAACAGGCAATACTTCCTTACCGGAAGCATTACAGGAGGAGAAAGAAAATGGAGGATGGCGTCAGTCCGATTTTAGGGCTTGGGTTATTTATTGTATTTGTAATTTTAGAAGGAATTGTTATTGGCTTTGGTGGTGGAATTGAAAATGTCAGTGATAAAGATTTAGATGCATTAGAAGGAAAGAATGATAAGAAACATCATCTACTTCAGATGTATCATGATAATCGCACAAGATACCTGCAAATTATTCAGTGTGCTACCGTTATCCTTATAACATGTAATACATTCGTTCAATATTTTAGTTGGAATCATTTTTTACATAATCAATTGGGCTATTCTGGCTTTATATGTAATTTGTTGATTTTTATTGTGGTTGTATTTTTGTTTTTAATCTTGGGAATCTTTGTACCTTGGATTGTCTGTGAAAGAAAAGCTAAGAAAAAAGCTTTTTCTTATGTATGGGCATTTCGATGTATTGAATGCATTCTTAGCCCGGTTCTGGGCATAGTCAATTTGATATCTCGATGTATTTCCCGTTTGTTTGGAGTGGATCCTACAACAGAGTTGGATGATGTTACGGAAGAAGAAATCATCTCAATGGTCAATGAAGGGCACGAACATGGCGTTCTTTTGGCAAGTGAAGCGGCTATGATTCAAAATATCTTTGAATTTGGTGATAAAAATGCAAAAGATATCATGATTCACAGAAAGAATATCATTGCCATGGATGGAACCTGGTCATTAAAGGATGCTGTATCCTTTATGAATGAGAATCATAATTCCAGGTATCCTGTGTATCAGGAAAATCTAGATGATATTATTGGTATTTTTCACATAAAAGAAGCGTTGGAATATATGGAGAAGCCGGACATGCTTTTCAAGGAAATCAAGGATATCCCCGGCTTAATACGTCAGGCAGAATTTGTTCCGGAGACCCACGGAATTAATACGCTATTTACCAAAATGCAATCAGAAAAAAATCATATGGTAATCGTGGTAGATGAATATGGACAAACCAGCGGAATTATTTCCATGGAGGATATTTTAGAAGAAATTGTTGGAAATATTCAGGATGAGCATGATGATGAAGAAGATACCATAGAGAAGGTGACAGAAGATCATTTTATTATGGAAGGTCGCACCAGTCTAGATGAGGTTGCAGAAATTCTTGACATTTCATTTGAGGATGAAGAGGTAGAAACCTTAAATGGATTTCTAATATCCAAAATCGATAAAATTCCTTCAGATCATGAATCCTTTGTGGTAACAGCAAAAGGCTATGAATTTACGGTACTAGATGTGGAAAATAAAATGATTCAAAATGTAAGAGTAAAAAAAATGACCTCTGGGGATACGCTTGAAAGCATACAGGAAAAATGATAAACTAAATAAGTAATATACAAGAAAAGAGGAGTACAAAAATGTCAGGACATTCAAAATTTGCAAATATCAAACATAAAAAGGAAAAAAATGATGCTGCAAAAGGGAAAATATTTACGATTATCGGACGTGAAATTGCAGTTGCTGTAAAAGAAGGGGGAGCAGACCCGGACAATAACAGCAGACTTCGTGATGTCATTGCCAAGGCAAAAGCAAATAACATGCCAAATGATACCATTGACCGTGGAATTAAAAAGGCTGCAGGAGATGCTTCTTCCGTAAATTATGAAGCAGTTACCTATGAAGGCTATGGTCCAAGCGGTACCGCAATAATTGTTGACGCATTAACAGATAATAAGAATAGAACTGCTGCAAATGTTCGTAACGCATTTACCAAGGGCCATGGAAATATTGGTACCCAGGGCTGCGTTTCTTATATGTTTGACAAGAAGGGACAAATTCTTATTTCTAAGGAAGACTGTTCTTTAGATGCAGATGATTTGATGATGCTTGCTTTAGATGCTGGTGCAGAAGATTTTGCAGAAGAAGAGGACAGCTATGAGATTATTACCGCTCCAGAAGATTTCTCTATGGTACGAGAAGCTTTGGAAAAGGAAAATATTGTTATGGCAGATGCTGATGTAACCATGATTCCTCAAAATTATGTGGAATTAACCTCAGAGGAGGATATCTGGGGCATCGAGAAAATATTATCTCTTCTTGATGAAGAAGATGATGTGCAAATGGTATATCATAACTGGGATGAATAAAATACAATCATAAAAGGAGCAAACAAAATGGGCGATTATCGGATGGAAACAAAGTGCATTCAAGGTGGATGGCAGCCGAAGAATGGAGAACCACGTGTTCTGCCAATTTATCAAAGCACTACCTTTAAATATGATGACAGTAATGAAATGGGGCAGCTGTTTGATTTAGAGAAGGAAGGATATTTCTATACTAGACTTCAGAATCCTACCAATGATGCTGTGGCAGACAAGATTACACAGCTAGAGGGTGGTGTGGCAGGTATGCTTACCGCATCAGGACAGGCAGCCAACTACTACGCAATGTTTAATATTTGTGAAGCCGGGGATCATTTTATCAGTACCAGCTCCATTTATGGGGGAACCTATAATTTGTTCGGAGTAACCATGGCGAAGCAGGGCATTGAATGTACCTTTGTAGACAACGATATTACCGAAGAAGAGTTAGAGAAGGTATTTCGTCCTAATACCAAGGCAGTATTTGGTGAATCCATTGCCAATCCAACACTTGCTGTATTGGATTTTGAGAAATTTGCCAGGGCTGCTCATAAGCATGGCGTTCCTATGATTGTAGATAACACCTTTGCAACCCCTATTAATTGCAGACCCTTTGAATTTGGTGTGGATATTGTAACCCATTCCACTACAAAATATATGGATGGACATGCATCTACCGTTGGTGGATGTATTGTGGACAGCGGCAATTTTGACTGGATGGCTCATAAGGATAAATTCCCGGGACTGACCACACCGGATGAATCCTATCATGGAATTACATATGCCGAGAAATTTGGCAAGAAAGCATATATTATGAAGGCTACCAGCCAGCTGATGCGAGATCTTGGTTCCATACAGGCTCCGGAGAATGCATTTCTGTTGAATCTGGGATTGGAAACACTGCATTTAAGAGTTCCAAGACACTGCGAGAATGCCCAGAAGGTGGCTGAGTTCCTATCAGCAGATGAGAGAGTTGCCTGGGTCAGCTATCCTGGATTAAAAGGGGACAAGTACTATGACCTGGCTCAGAAATATATGCCAAATGGAACCTGTGGTGTTGTTTCCTTTGGATTAAAGGGAGATAGAAATACTGCAGTAACCTTTATGGACCATTTAAAATTAGCTGCTATTGTAACTCACGTGGCAGATGCCAGAACCTGTGTGTTACATCCTGCAAGTCATACCCATCGTCAGATGTCAGATGAGCAGCTTAGAGAAGCAGGCGTGGCACCGGATTTGATTCGTTTCTCCGTAGGAATTGAAAATGTTGATGATATCATTGATGATTTAAAACAGGCACTTAATACTGTTTTATAGTTTGTATTCAAACAGGGGGTTAATGTATGAAGAAAATTCTTTTTGCTTCAAGTGAATGTGTTCCATTTGTTAAAACAGGTGGTCTTGCTGATGTTGTAGGTGCACTTCCCAAGGAATTTAACAAGGAGGAATGGGATATTCGTGTGGTATTACCTAATTATACCTGTATTCCACCCAAGTATCGTGACCAGTTTCAGTATGTGACGGATTTCTATATGGGGGTTGGTCCCTTAACCGGAGAAAAATATGTAGGTATTATGCAGTATGAATATCAGGGAATTCAATATTATTTTATTGATAACCTGGAGTATTTTGAATGCTTCTATCCATATGGAGAGCAGCGATATGATTTGGAGAAATTTATCTATTTTGATAAGGCTGTTTTATCCATGCTTCCAGTAATAGATTTTCAGCCGGACATTATTCACTGTCATGATTGGCAAACAGGATTTATTCCGGTATATCTAAAGAATGAATTCGCAGCAAATCCATTTTTCTGGGGCATTAAGTCTATTTTCACCATTCATAACCTGAAATTTCAAGGAGTTTGGGATGTGGAGACTGTGAGTGGTTTATCCGGACTTCCCATGGATTTATTTACCCCTGATAAGTTGGAGTTTAAGAAATCAGGAAATATGCTAAAGGGCGGCTTGGTGTATGCTGATTACATTACTACCGTAAGTGAAACCTATGCGCAGGAAATTCAAAGTGCTTATTATGGAGAGGGTTTAGACGGCTTATTATCGGCACGGCATTTTGATATGCAGGGAATTGTAAATGGAATTGATTACCAAATGTATGATCCCAGCAATGACCCGGCAATCTATAAAGCCTTTGATGCCAGCAATTTCAGAACCGACAAGAAGATTAACAAAGAAAAGCTTCAGGAAGAATTAGGTCTGACTGTAGATAAAAAGAAATATATGATTGGGTTAATTTCCCGCTTAACGGATCAAAAGGGATTGGATTTGATTAATTACTGCATGGATGGCATTGCAGATGAAAATACCCAGCTGGTAGTGATTGGTACCGGAGAAAGCCAGTATGAAAATATGTTCCGTCATTTTGCATGGAAATATCCAGACCGTATTTCAGCAAATATTTGTTATTCTGAAGATTTGGCTCATAAGCTGTATGCAGCAGCAGATGCTTTTTTGATGCCATCACGATTTGAACCCTGTGGATTAACCCAGCTGATTTCCTTCCGTTATGGAACCGTTCCCATTGTTCGGGAAACTGGCGGATTAAAGGATACGGTAATTCCATTTAATGAGTATGAGGGAACAGGTGACGGATTCTCCTTTGCCAATTATAACGGAGATGAGCTGCTTCATATTGTAAATTATTCCAAATATGTTTTCTTTGAGAAGAAAGCACAGTGGAATAAAATGGTTGACCGGGGAATGGCTAAGGATTACTCCTGGAAAAATTCCAAAGAAAAGTATGAAGGCCTGTACCAGTACCTTATGGGAAATTAAATTACATAAAACATAAGCCAATGGCAATACTATAAAAGAGAACACCCAGGTGTTCTCTTTTGGTTTGCTTTAAAATAATGAATGAAAGAAGGGCTTATTATGGATCCGGAAAATCAGATGAAAGAAACAGGAGATGCATTTTTAAACTGTCAAAAGGGAGAGGGAACCATCCATTTAATGACAATTATCGGGGAAGTGGAGGGGCATGAAGCCTTACCTCAGACAAGTAAGGCTACCAAGTATGAACATCTGTTACCTAAGCTTGCAAAAATCGAAGAAGATGCTTCTATGAAGGGACTTTTGGTGCTGTTAAATACGGTTGGTGGCGATGTGGAATCAGGATTGGCCATTGCAGAGATGATTGCCAGTCTAAGCAAGCCCACGGTATCCCTTGTGTTAGGAGGAAGTCATTCTATTGGAATACCACTGGCGGTAGCTGCTGATTATTCCTTTATTGTGCCCACAGGTACCATGGTGATTCATCCGGTTAGAATGAATGGGACAGTCATTGGGGCACCACAGACCTTTGATTATTTTCGCCAGATGCAGACAAGAATTTTATCCTTTATATCCAGCCATTCCCAGGCAAAGAAGGAACGCTTAGAAGAGCTGATGATGAATTCCAATATGATGGCCAAGGATATTGGAACCATATTAGTTGGAGAAGAAGCAGTCAAAGAAGGGCTGATTAATGAAGTGGGTGGAATGAAGCAGGCCCTGGCATATCTGAATCAGCAGATTCAAAATGAAAAATAATAAATTAGAACATGGATTAATGACATTGGGATGGAAATATGCTAAACTTAAATACGTGCGAAGTGAGAAGAAATATGATTTTTAAAGATTAGTTTTATATAGAGGTTAGATATATTTATGGCAGCAACAAAAAAAACAAGTACCACGAAAAAAAAGAATACACCGAAAAAGAATACCGGAACAAAAAAGGCAACGATGAAGCAGGAAACCATTCCAGTTACTGTGGAATCAGATTTTATTAAGGATGTTATCTTATGGCTGGTTTTAGCAGTATCTGTACTTCTTTTTATAAGTAATTTAGGGATTGGCGGGATTATTGGCAACACGGTCAGTGGTTTTTTCTTTGGCGTCTTTGGCTTGATTTCCTATTTGTTTCCGATATGTCTTTTGGTTGGTACCTTTTTTACAGTTTCCAATAAAACAAATAAATTGGCGATGATAAAAATTATATCTGCTGCTATTTTTGTGGTTTTTTTATGTATGCTGGTAGAATTAATTGTTCATGGTGCTTCCACCATTGGTGCAGTTCGAGCATTTCAATATGGAAAAGAACATCAGTCAGGTGGCGGTTGGATTGGAGGTCTTTTGGCAGGGCTGTGTAACAAGGGCTTTGGATTGATCGGGGCATACGTTATTGATGTGGTTGCACTGATTATTACCTTAGTTCTTATTACAGAGAAATCCACCTGGCGTGGATTGCAAAAAGGCAATGCCAGAGCCAGAGAAAAATCGAAAGCAAGAGCAGACAGTAGAGCTAAGGCACATGAATTAGAGCGGATGCAGCGACAACAGCGAATTGCCCAGCAAATGGAACAGCAAAAGCTTGCAGCAAAGAATGGAAAAGGAAAACCGCGAAGAGAACGTAAGATAGAAGGTATTGCAGAGGATACAACCATTGTGCCGGAAATGGGAAAGGAAGCCCAGCCTTCGGATGAAGTAAACGAAATCAAGGTGAATATTTTTGATGAAGATGTAGAGGTATTAGATACAAATCGAATCCCATTAAAGGCAACGAAGGAAACCGCTGTCTCCAAGCCGTTATCACAACAGGTTAATATTCATAGCAGTTACTTAGATGAGCCTGGTGAAAAATCTACGCCAAAACCATCTACAGTAGATACTGGAAAAATCCCACCGCAAAAAGCGCAACCAGAATCTATAACCGAAGCTTCCGTGCCACCACAACAGGAGCTGGAAAAACATGCTACTCGTAGAAAAACTGTAAAAAGTGCAGCGGAAACAGCCATGGAATCCCAGCAGGTTGCTTCCATGATTGCACAGCAGTCTCAAAATGAAGCGGAAGAAAAGAAGGCACAATATTTATTTCCGCCAATCAGTCTACTGCATAAGGTTGAGAAAAAAGCCAATGGGAATACCAAAAGCTATCTGATGGAAACTGCAGATAAATTACAGCAAACATTAAAGAACTTTGGGGTGGATGTTTCTGTCACCGATGTAAGCTGTGGTCCTGCAGTTACCCGCTATGAGATTCAGCCGGAAATGGGTGTAAAGGTTAGTAAGATTGTAAATCTTGCTGATGATATTAAACTAAATCTTGCAGCATCAGATATACGAATTGAAGCACCGATTCCAGGGAAAGCAGCGGTGGGCATAGAAGTTCCAAACAAAGAAAATGTAATGGTTTCCTTTCGAGAATTAATGGAATCCAATGAATTTAAAGCAAATAAATCTCATATTGCCTTTGCAGCCGGAAGAGATATTGCAGGTCAGGTAGTAGTTTCTGATATTGCCAAGATGCCCCATTTATTAATTGCAGGAGCAACAGGCTCTGGAAAATCCGTGTGTATTAACACCATCATTATGAGTATCCTGTATAAAGCCAACCCAGAGGATGTGAAATTTATTATGATAGATCCTAAGGTGGTGGAACTAAGTGTCTATAACGGAATCCCCCATCTGCTAATTCCGGTTGTTACAGATCCGAAGAAAGCAGCGGGAGCTTTGCATTGGGCAGTAAATGAAATGACAGACCGTTATAACCGCTTCGCCCAGGCAGGGGTACGAGATATGAAGGGTTATAATCAAAAGATTGTAAATGGCAAGATGAAAATGGCTGTCAATGGAGAAATGATTGAGGTAGCCACTGCTAAGATGCCTCAGATTGTAATTATTGTAGATGAGTTGGCAGATTTAATGATGGTTGCAGCCGGAGATGTAGAGGAAGCAATCTGTCGTCTAGCTCAGCTAGCTAGAGCTGCAGGAATTCACCTAGTCATTGCTACTCAGAGACCTTCTGTTAATGTAATTACAGGATTAATTAAGGCAAATATGCCATCTAGAATTGCATTTTCTGTAACCAGCGGAGTGGATTCTAGAACCATATTAGATATGGTCGGAGCAGAGAAGCTATTAGGTAAGGGAGATATGCTGTATTATCCCCAGGGCTTTACAAAACCGCTGCGAGTACAAGGAGCCTTTGTATCAGATGATGATGTGCAAAAGGTCGTATCCTTTTTAACGGAGCATAACGAAGTGGCAGAATACGATTCTGCAATAGAAGAGAAAATGAAATCTATTGAAAGCACTGGTACAGCCATCGGCTCAAGTGGTGATTCTGGAGATGAAAGAGATCTATATTTTGAAGATGCTGGACGTCTGATTATAGATAAAGAAAAAGGAAGTATAGGAATGCTTCAAAGAAATTTTAAAATTGGATTTAACCGGGCTGCTAGAATTATGGACCAGCTGGAAGAAGCCGGTGTCGTTGGTCCGGAAGAAGGTACCAAGCCACGACGTGTCTTAATGTCTATTGATGCATTTGAAGAACTGGTTTAAAGGAGGATTATAATGAAAAGTGATATTGAAATTGCACAGGAAAATGATACATATTTCTCAGGTGGCCAAACAGCTTAACATCAGCGAAGATGACCTGGAATTATACGGGAAATATAAGGCAAAATTGTCAGATGAACTCTTAGATCAGGTTGCATCTAATCCAGATGGCAAGCTGGTTTTGGTGACTGCCATTAACCCTACACCGGCAGGAGAGGGAAAAACAACTACCAGTGTGGGCTTAGGACAGGCCTTTGGAAAATTAAATAAAAAAGCTGTTTTAGCATTAAGAGAGCCTTCTCTTGGACCATGCTTTGGTATCAAAGGTGGTGCTGCCGGAGGCGGTTATGCCCAGGTAGTTCCTATGGAAGATTTAAATCTGCATTTTACAGGAGATTTTCATGCGATTACCAGTGCCAATAATCTGCTTGCAGCCTTAATGGATAACCATATTCAGCAGGGAAATGAACTGGGCATTGATCCAAGACAGATTGTATGGAAGAGATGTATGGATATGAACGACCGTGTACTTCGTAATACGGTAGTAGGTCTGGGAAGCAAAATGGACGGTATGGTTCGTGAAGATCATTTTGTTATTACGGTAGCTTCTGAAATTATGGCTATTTTATGTCTGGCCGATAACATGGAAGATTTAAAACGCCGTTTAGGTAGAATTATTGTTGCTTATTCCTTCGATGGAAAACCAGTAACGGCAGATGATTTGCAAGCAACAGGCGCTATGGCTGCATTATTAAAGGATGCGTTAAAGCCCAATCTGATTCAGACCTTGGAAAATACACCAGCATTGGTTCACGGTGGACCATTTGCAAATATTGCTCATGGATGTAATAGTGTACGAGCTACAAAGGCAGCATTAAAGCTGGCAGATATTGTAATTACGGAGGCAGGTTTCGGCGCAGACTTAGGGGCAGAGAAATTCTTTGATATCAAATGCAGAAAAGCGGGGCTTACTCCAGATGCTGTAGTTCTTGTTGCTACGGTTCGTGCATTAAAATATAATGGCGGAGTTCCAAAAAACGAATTAACTACAGAGAACCTGGATGCCTTGAAAAAGGGAATCGTTAATCTTGAAAAGCATATTGAAAATCTTCAGAAATTTGGTGTACCTGTTGTTGTTACCCTAAACTCCTTTGTAACTGATACCCAGGCAGAAACCGATTATATCAAACAATTTTGTCAGGAACGTGGTTGTGAATTTGCTTTATCACAGGTATGGGAAAAGGGAGGAGAAGGCGGCATCCCATTGGCAGAAAAAGTATTGGATGTTTTGGAGAATAAAAAGTCTGATTTTAAATTGTTGTATCCAGATGAAATGAGTCTTACAGATAAAATTAAAACCATTGCTACAGAAATCTATGGTGCTGCAGAGGTAACCTATTCTGCAGCTGCTATGAAAGAATTAAATCGTATTACAGAAATGGGAATGGATAAATTCCCAGTATGTATGGCAAAAACCCAGTATTCTCTGTCAGATGATGCCAAGAAGCTAGGACGCCCCAGTGGATTTACCATTAATGTGCGAGAGGTGTATGTATCTGCAGGTGCAGGCTTTATTGTTGCAGTGACAGGAGCTATTATGACTATGCCAGGTCTTCCAAAAAAACCTGCAGCAAATGGTATTGATGTAACAAATGATGGTGTAATTACTGGATTATTCTAGGAGGAAGTATTTTGACACAGGTAATTGACGGGAAGAAAATATCCCAGGAAATCAAGGATGAATTAAAGGAACAAGTTGCAAAAGCAAAGGAACAGGGAAAGGAGATTTCTCTTGCAGTGATACAGGTTGGGGCAGATCCTGCTTCCAGCGTCTATGTAAGAAATAAGAAGAGGGCATGCGAATATGTTGGAATAAAATCTTTGTCCTATGAGCTTTCAGAAGAAACTACGCAGCAAGAATTAGATGATTTAATTGATGAATTAAATCATCGGGAGGATGTAAATGGAATTTTGGTGCAGCTGCCACTACCGAAGCATATGAATGAAAAGGAAATAACGGAACGTATTTCTCCAGATAAGGATGTGGATGGATTTCACCCTGAAAATGTAGGAAGATTGTCTATCGGAGACGACTGCTTTGTTTCCTGTACACCAGCAGGAATTATTCAACTGCTAAAAAGAAGCAACATTGAAATTGCCGGCAAACACTGTGTGATTATAGGAAGAAGTAACATTGTAGGAAAACCCATGGGCATGTTGATGCTTAGAGAAAATGCTACGGTTACCATATGTCATTCCAAAACGACAAATTTAAAAGAAATCACTAGACAGGCAGATATTCTTATTGTAGCAATTGGAAAGCCTAAATTTATAACAAAGGATTTCCTTAAGGAACATTGTGTTGTCATTGATGTAGGTATCCATAGAAATGAAAATAACAAGCTGTGTGGAGATGTGGACTATGATGATGTGTTTGATTCCTGCGATGCAATTACGCCCGTTCCAGGCGGGGTAGGTCCAATGACCATAGCGATGTTAATGAATAACTGTGTTTCATCAGTCAAATAGGGGTTATTTATGAAGTGTATTCATTGTGGAAAAGAAATTCATTCAGGAAGCGTATATTGCGAACATTGTGGGAAATCTGCACAAATTGTTCCTGATTATAATATTTTAGAGGACGAAATCATTTCCTCCTATATTGATCCTGCGTTGTCACCAAAGGAAAGTCCTGTTGAAGTTCCCGTGACAACAGAGAAAAAAAAGAATATTTTTAAAAAATTATGGGGCAGAAAAAAATTACGCATTGCTATGATCTTAAGCTGGATTGTTATCGTATTGCTGATTGTTTTTTTCGCATATCGCTTTCAAACCTCCTATGGACACCAGATGTCTTTGGCACAGGAATGTGATGGAAATAAAGAGTATAAGGAAGCCATTACCCATTATCAAAAAGCAATTTCAGCAAATTCTGATTCTGTAAAAGCAAGGTGCGGTATGGGACAGGATTATATTTTCTTAGAGCAGTATCAGGACGCAGAAACGATTTTACTAGAAGCAGTGGACATTGATTCTAGTGATACCAAGGTATTTAAGCTGTTGCTAGAAGTTTATATTAAGCTAGAAGATTATGACAAAATTTATCAATTAGAAGATATGACAGAGGATAAAAAAGTACTTGCGCTGTTTCAGGAGTATGTGGTAGCCCCCCCTGTTTTTTCCTTAGATGAGGGAGAATACACGGATGATATCGTTTTGGAATTCTCTGCAGATGCATTTGTTGATGTGTATTATACCTTAAATGGACAGGATCCTGCATCCAGTCAAGGAATAAAATATCAGGAGCCTATCGAAATAAAAGATGGTACTACAAAAGTAAAAGCATGTGGAAAAAACAGCGATGGTTCCTATAGCCAGGTTATAACCAAAACATATACCGTTACTTATAAAAATCCTGATTATGCAGTGGTTAGCCCGGCTAGTGGAACTTATACCCAGCCTACGCAGATTACCATGGAAGCGGTAGACCAGGCTAGTATTTTCTATACCTGGGATGGCTCTGTACCCTCAGCATCCTCTAATCGCTATACCGGTCCAATTCCAATGCTGGAAGGTAATAATGTATTATCCGTTCTAGTAATTGATAAGCATGGGCTTTGTAGTGATATTTTACGATGCAATTATAAATATATGCCTTAAAGCGGGATAACAAACCATGAAGATAACTGTGATATGTGTTGGAAAAGTAAAAGAAAAATTTTACAGAGATGCCATTGGAGAATATGTAAAGCGACTGCGTCGATACTGTAACCTAACTATTATTGAAGTAGAAGATGAAAAAACCATTGAAAATGCATCTGTGCAGGTGATAGAGCAGATTAAAGATAAAGAGGGGCAGCGTATTTTAAAACATATAAGAGATAATGATTATGTTTGCACCTTGGAAATCAAGGGGAAGGAATATGATTCTTTGGAATTGTCTAAAAAGATTGAAACCTTAGGAGTTAGTGGAACCAGCAGTATTTGCTTTGTTATTGGTGGCTCCCTGGGACTTTCCAAAGAGGTGTGTAATAGATCAGACATGGCGTTAAGTTTTTCAAAAATGACATTTCCACATCAACTTATGCGAGTGATTTTATTGGAACAGATTTATCGAAGCTATCGCATCATGTGTCATGAACCTTATCACAAATAAGGTAGAAAAGGGGTAGTCCTATGCGAATGTATGATTTGATCATGAAGAAGAAAGAAAATCAGGAGTTGTCTAAGGAAGAAATTGATTGGATGATTCAGGGATATACCAAGGGGATCATTTTAGATTATCAGATGTCGGCAATGTTAATGGCTATTTGTTTTACAGGATTAACGCCGCAAGAAACTCTGCATCTGACTATGGCAATGAAAAATTCCGGAGATAATGTAGATTTATCAGCCATTCCAGGGATAAAGGTGGATAAACACAGTACAGGTGGTGTAGGTGATAAGACTACGCTTATTCTTGCACCAATGATAGCAAGTCTTGGTGTTCCTGTGGCCAAAATGTCTGGAAGAGGATTGGGCCATACAGGAGGAACCATAGATAAGCTGGAATCATTTCCCGGTTTTCACACTTCTATAGAGGAATCGGTCTTTGTAGAAAATGTCAATAAAATACATATTGCAGTTGCTGGTCAGACTGCCAATCTTGTTCCAGCGGATAAAAAACTATATGCGCTTAGAGATACTACAGCTACCGTAAATCAAATGTCACTGATTGCTAGTAGTATTATGAGTAAGAAATTAGCATCCGGTGCAGATGCCATTGTATTAGATGTTAAAACAGGAAGTGGCGCATTTATGAAGTCGTACCAGGATGCTTTCGCTTTGGCACAGGAGATGGTTTCCCTTGGAAAAAATGCGCAAAAAAAGACAGCAGCAATTATTACCAATATGGATCAACCGCTTGGAAACGCCGTAGGTAACATCATAGAGGTGGAGGAGGCAATTGCAGCATTAAACGGACAAGGACCAAAGGATCTTATGGAGGTTGTCTATGCATTAGGAAGCAGAATGCTGTTATTTGCCCAGATATGTAACACAAAGGAGCAGGCTTATGAGAAGATGCAACAGGCAATTGCTAATAAATCTGCACTGCAAAAGCTTGCGGAGCTTGTGAAATATCAAGGCGGAGATGAGACCTATGTATATTATCCAGATAAATTTCCAAAAGCAAATATTGTCCGTAAAGTTTTAGCTACAGAAAATGGATATGTATCTCATATCAATAGTGAAGCAATTGGTCATGCATGTATGAGTCTTGGCGGCGGCCGTGCAGCCAAGGAAGATTCCATTGACCTTACCGTAGGTATTTATTTATATCAAAAGGTGGGGGCAAAAGTGGCAAAAAATGAGGCGTTAGCTTGTGTTTATGGTAATAACGAAGAGCAGGTATCTCAGGCAGAGCACGAGGTGCTTTCGGCATATCAAATAGACAAAAAACCCTGTGATGATTTACCTGTGATTTTTCAAGAAATTCTATAAGGGTTTTTGAATAGAAGCGGTGATAATTTCATATAGTAAATTATGAAAAGAGAAGCAATTGAAAATCAAAGTGCAGTTTTTGAACAATTGATTCGTGGTTCCGCGTATCTTACCATATGTGGACGTCATGAAATCCTTGTTGAAAATTATCAAAAAATCATAGAATATCATGAAAGATCAATTAAATTGCAATCTAAAAAAGAAGTAATTTCCATATCCGGTGAAGCACTTCTTATTATGTATTTTACCAGAGAGGAAATGAAGATATCTGGACTGATTACGAAAATTGAAATTGCAGAACGCCTATGATTCTGTCCATTATTAAATTTTTTCAAGGATATGTAAGAGTTCAACTCACCGGATATGATATAGAACGTTTTTTAAATTTATGTGGACAGAAAAACATTTTGATTTGGAACATTGCGTCCACTAAAAATGAATGTTTCTGCAATATTTCCCTTCCTGGATTTTGGAAAATTAAACCAATCTGCCATAAGACCCATACGAAACTGAAAATTCTTCGTCGAAATGGCGTCCCTTTTGTTATGAAACGATATAAAAAGCGCTGGATTTTCTTTCTATGTTTTCTGCTTGCACTTGCTTCCTTAAAAGTTGCATCGAATCATGTGTGGAAAATACAGGTTCAGGGAAATGCAAGTATTTCTGATGATGAAATTATTTTATTCTTAGAAAATCACCATTGTGGCTATGGAGATTCCATTCAAACGTTAGAATTAGAGGAATTAGAAGGTCTGCTTCGTAATGCTTATTCTGAAATTATATGGACATCCGTGGATTTAAAGGGAACCTGTATTACGGTATCCATAAAAGAAAATTTATTGTTATCAGATGAGAAAGATTATGCTTTTGACCAGGATAAAGGATATGATCTTATATGTGAACGAGATGGAACGGTAACTTCTATTGTTACAAGAAATGGAACACCGGAGGTTTCTGTGGGTGCCCAGGTAAAGAAGGGACAAATTCTTATTTCGGGAAATTTACCGATTTATAACGATGCAAAAGAAGTGATAGCATATCTTCCTGTAATAGCTGACGGAGACATCTTTATTGATTCTGATGTAACTTATGAGAAAAAATTCCCCTTAAAGCATGTGGAGAAAAAATACACAAACCAGTCTTGGAACTTATATTATCCTGAGTTGCGTGGGGCTTATCCTAAATTTCTATTGAAACTTATGAATAGGAATGACTGTGACCAAATGATTGAGAAAAAGCAATTATGTTTGTGGAACAATTATTATTTGCCGATATATTGGTGTCATTTAGAACAAAAACAGTTTGAAAAAGAGACGAAAAGCTACAAAAAAGAGGAAGCTATTCAAAAGGGAAATTCATATTTTGTAGATTATTGCAATAAATTACAACAAAAAGGTATCCAAACAATAGAGAAAAATGTTATGATAACCTGTAAAGATGGTTACTGCAAGATACAGGGGCAGCTAACCATTCGTAAGCAAGTGGGAAGATATCAAGAGACCACATTGCCGGAATTACAAGATATAGATGAAGGGCAGTTAGAACAATGAGTCTTTGTGAAAAAGTATTAGATGTGCCTCAGGAGCACTTAGAAAATATATTTGGACAATTTGATAAAAATATTAAATTAATTGAAAGCACTCTTAATGTTTCTTTTGTAACCAGAGGGGATTCTCTGAAACTTCTTGGTTCCAATGAAAATGTTAAGAGTGCTTCTGATGTTGTATTAGAGCTTCTTAGATTGTCAAAAAGAGGAAATGAAATTACAGAACAAAATGTCAGATATGCCCTGTCTTTGAAGGATACGATTACAACCGGACCCTTGATTGAAATTGACAAGGATTGCATTTGTCATACCATCAGCGGTAAACCAGTGAAACCTAAAACACTAGGACAAAAGCAGTATGTAGATGAAATTCGCCAGAAAATGATTGTTTTTGGCATTGGTCCCGCGGGAACTGGTAAAACATATCTTGCAATGGCAATGGCAATTACAGCATTTCAAAAAGAAGAGGTTGGCAGGATTATTTTAACGAGACCTGCAATTGAAGCTGGAGAAAAGCTGGGATTTCTGCCAGGCGATTTACAAAGTAAAATAGATCCCTATTTGAGACCTTTATATGATGCACTATATCAGATTATGGGTGCAGAAAGTTTTAATAAAAATATGGAAAAGGGATTAATTGAGGTTGCTCCGTTAGCCTATATGCGTGGTAGAACCTTAGATAATGCATTTATCATTTTAGATGAAGCACAAAATACCACTCCAGCGCAGATGAAGATGTTTCTAACACGTATTGGTTTTGGCTCAAAAGCGGTTATCACAGGAGATATTACACAAAAAGATTTACCATCGGGAGCTATATCAGGTCTAGATGTTGCCATGCAGGTTCTGAAAAAGGTAGAAGATATTGGAATCTGTAAACTAACAGGAAATGATGTGGTAAGACATCCGTTAGTACAGAAAATCGTTGTTGCTTATGAGAATTACGAAAAACAGGAGAGTAAAAAGGAAAAGAGGACAGGAAAGAAAAATGAACAGCGAATACGAAGAAAATAAACCTTCCAACACGCGTGTGATTTCACTTGTTATGATCTTTTGCTTAAATTTAGCAGCCTCTTTTTTCATGGTCTATCATAATCAGCTGTTGCTGGATGACCTGCTGTGTATCACGGCAATTGATATCATATGTTTCATGTTTTTAGTAATTGCATTATATAGAAAAAGAATTACTGGACGTATTGCATCCGGTGCTTCTACAAATTATAGAAAACTTGTAGTAATTATTGCAATCTGCTGGATTTTAACAATGTTATCCATGGTATTACCTGATTTTTATGCGCCGGTGATATTAATCGTATTTCTTTTATCTACTACCTGTGATGATATTCTCACGTTGACGCTAGCGTTATCCATGAATATTATGTACTGTATTACCTGTGGTGTAAGTTCCTATATGATCATATGTTATTCCCTTATGATTCTTTGCAGCACCTTATTACTTGCTTTTTGTGATTCTTCGGCTCATTTTATAGAAATACTGATTATGTTATTTTCATTGCAAATCGTTTTTCCTGTTATTTTCTATTATTTTTCTTATCTAGAGATGAATCGATGGGTTTTTCTTTATGGAATGATTGAGGGATTTGTTCTGTGTATTTATCTTCTATGGATTCATCCGAAATTAAAGAAAAGGATATCGGTGGAAGAAGAGCAGAAATATAATGAAATTATCAGTGAGGATTATACTTTGGTTGTTGATATTCGTAGATTTTCCTTAGCAGAATATCATCATGCGCTTCGTGTATCTAGACTATCCTACATGTGTGCAGCGGAAATTGGTGTACATAAACAAACGGCCGCCTGTGGTGGTTTTTATTACCGATTAGGTAAAATGGAAGGAGAACCAGAGATTGATAATGCAATTCGTCTTGCTGTAAATCATTGTTTCCCCAGGGATGTGATTGAAATAATGAAAGAGTATAATGGAATTTTAAGGCTTCCCCAAACGCCTGAAAGTGCAATTGTACATATGGTGGATGCGTTGGTTACCAAAATAGAATTATTGGATTCTGATACCATGTCTAGTTCCTGGAATCAGGATATGGTGATATATCAAACATTAAATGAGTTATCCCAAAAGGGAATATATGATGATTCAGGTTTGACCATGAATCAGTTCCTTAAGGTGAGAGAGTGCTTAGTAAAGGAGGATTCCATTTTATGACATTAAATTTAGAAGAGGAAATTCAGATTTCTTTGGATTTTCCCCATGTTGAGGTTGCAAAAGCGGTTATTAACGAAGCTTTGGAAACAGAAGCCTTTCCATTTGAAGCAGAGGTGAATCTTACTTTGACAGATTTACAGTCTATTCAGGAAATGAATCAACAATTTCGTAATATTAATCGACCCACAGATGTACTTTCTTTTCCGATGCTTGATTTACCAGCACCAGGAGATTTTAGTAATATAGAAGCATTTTGTGATAATTTCAATCCAGACAGCGGAGAAGCTTTATTAGGAGATATTGTAATCTGTATTCCAAGAATGATAGAACAGGCCAATGAATATGGACATTCCGTAAAAAGAGAGTATGCTTTTCTAATTGCTCATTCTATGTTACATTTAATGGGTTACGATCACATGGAAGCAGAGGATGCCGATGTTATGGAACAGAAGCAGAATGCTATTTTAGATCATTTGAAAATTTCACGGTCAGAAGCATAACACGGCACCTGATGGTGATGATATTAGGAGGAAATGAATAATGACGAAAAAGAAACGGATAGTAACAATTGTAGGGATTGTTGCTGCACTGCTTTCGGTTACTGGAGGGGTTGTGATACATAACTTAAATAAAAAAGCTCCAGAAAAGCCTAAAAAAGAAGTGGTAGAGCAGGTTGATACCCATGAAGGAGAGGCAAAGAGCTATTTAACGGGTGAGTGGTTAGAGGAAGCGAAGGTCAATGCTCGGCCGGTTGCTATCATGACAGAAAACACGAAAATATGTCAGCCTCAATATGGTTTAAACTCTGCAGGCGTTATTTATGAAGCCCCAGTAGAAGGCTCTTATACCAGATTAATGGCCATTTATGACAATTACCAGGATTTAGAAAAAATCGGCAATGTAAGAAGCTGCCGTCCATATTATGCCTATATTGCCATGGAGTTTGATGCAATCTACGTTCATTTTGGTCAGTGTGTCTATGCCCTTGATATTCTTAATTCTGGATTAATTGATAATTTAAGCGGATTAGATGGTAAGGTGGAAAAGCTTGCATTTTATCGTACCAGTGATAGAAAAGCACCTCATAATGCATATGTAAGTGCCCAGGGAATTGCAAGTGCAATCGCAGAAAAACAGTATCCAACCACCTACGACGCTGATTATCAGGGACATTATCTCTTTGCAGAGGATGACAGTAAAAATACATTAGCTTCAGGAACAGATGCAGCGGTTATTAAACCATATTATTTTTATAATAAACCATATTTTATTTATGATGAAAAAACTGGATTATATCAACGTTTTCAATTTGGCGATAAGGAAATTGATGGCAATGACGGAAATCAGGTTGCAGTGACGAATATCATTTTCCAAAATGTATCCAGCTCCAATTATGATGCTACAGAATATTTGAATATTCCACTTACCGGAACGGGAGAAGGAAAATTCTTTACAGCTGGTAAGATGATCGATATTACCTGGAAAAAAGATGGTCAATATGGTGTAACCCATTATTACGACACTCAGGGAAATGAAATTACATTAAATCAGGGTAAAACATGGGTTTGCTTAATTCAAAAAAGTTATGCGAATGATTCAAAGTTTTATTCCACGGTAGAGGAATTTGAAGCGCAGTAGTTTAGAGGTTAATTATGAGTAGTAAAGCCAGAAAAAGTGATACAGGATTTCTTTTGCAGGGGTCAATTCTAGCAATAGCTTCTATCATTAGCAGAATTGTCGGACTTGTATATCGTGTTCCGTTAACTGCAATTATTGGAAAAACAGGAAATGATTTCTATGGTACAGCCTATGAAATTTATAATATTATTTTAATTATTTCCTCATATAGTATTCCTCTTGCTGTATCCAAACTAGTGGCAGCTAGAATGGCGAAAGGACAGGCACAGAATGCATATCGCGTCCTGAAGGGCTCACTTCTTTTTGCCGGTATTAGTGGAACCATAGCGAGTCTGGTGGTTTTCTTTGGTGCAGACTTTTTCACGGGCACGTTGCTAAAGACACCATTAAGTGCCATTGCACTAAGAGTTCTGGCGCCCACCTTGCTGATTGTAGCAATTGTAGGTGTTTTTCGAGGCTTTTTCCAGGGATTAAATACCATGATGCCTAGTGCAGTCTCTCAAATCATGGAGCAAATATTAAATGCTGTGGTCAGCGTTGTAGCCGCCTATTTACTTTTTTCTTATGGAGCAAAGGTAGGGGCAGTATTAGGTGATGCGGATAATTATGCTGCAGCTTATGGTGCCGCTGGTGGAACGCTTGGAACAGCCATGGGTGCAGTCACTGCGTTTGTTTTTGTTATTTTTGTATATATGGTTTATCGAAGGCTTTTTTTGAAAAAGGTTCGAAGAGACCATTCTAGAAATAAAGAAAGCTACCGTGAGGTTATGAAAATCTTATTCATGACCATTATCCCGGTTTTGCTAAGTACAACCGTATACAATATAAGCTCTATTGTTGATCAGGGTATTTATAAAAATGTTGCTAATTTGCAAGGCTATTCCGTGAAGGAAATCAGTGAAGCATGGGGCGTTTTTACAGGACAGTATAAGGTACTGATTAATGTGCCAATTTCCATCGCAAGTGCTATGGCTGCATCTTGTGTGCCAAGCCTTACAGCGGCATTTCATGGGGGAGAACGAAATCGAGTTAAAACACAGATTCATTCTGCGACCCGATTTATTATGGTAATTGCATTTCCATGTACAGTAGGAATGGGCGTATTAGCATCCCCTATTATGCAGCTACTATTTCACGATAATGACCCGGCTTCTGGAAAAATGCTGGCTGTTGGTGCAATCTCTATTTTGTTCTATTCCCTATCTACATTATCCAATGGATTGCTCCAGGGAATTGATCAGCTAAAGATTCCCGTTAGAAATGCTGCAATTGCTTTAGTAGCACAAGCAATTTTTTTATTAGCATTAATGGAATTCTTTGATTTGAATATCTATGCTGTGATTCTTGCCAATGCCTTTTATGCACTTATGATGTGTGTATTAAATGGAATTGCGGTGATTCGACATAGCGGAACCCATCAAAATGTATGGACCACCTTTATTATCCCTGCCATAGCAGCTGTGATTATGGGAGCTGCCGTTTATGTTGTATATCACCTTAGCTATCTGGTAATGAAATCAAATGCTTTTTCTACCATCCTTGCGATTGTGATTGGTGCATGCATTTATTTTATCGTACTCTTATTAATGAAGGGTATGACGGAAGATGAATTAAGAAATGTTCCTAAGGGCTATTTCATTATAAAAATAGCAAAGAAGCTTCATTTAATGTAGAAAATGAATAATATAATAAAAAATGCAGATACTGTTGTTGGTGATGAATATGAAAACAACGAAAAGTGTCTGCATTTCTATTTTGATAATTTGTTTATTTCTTGTAGGATTCTATTATGCATTGAAATTATTCTATATTGAAGAACCTCCGGTTGCGCAAAGAGGACATGTGATTGTAATTGATGAACAAGAGCCACAGACAACGGAGACGATGGATGAAGCAAAACCTCATGGATATCGAGTAAAAGTGGAAGATGGGTTCCTTACCGTCTATGACACAACAACCGGGGAAATCTATGGCTATACGGATATCGAATATAGTTCGTTAAATGATGAATTACAGAATAAAATAGTGCAGGGACTGTATTTCGAAACGCAAAAAGAATTATATGATTTTCTGGAAAATTACACGAGTTAATGCTACAATACCTGTGGTGATGATTTTGAAAAATAAAAAGAAATTAGAATATGATGTTACTGTGATTGGCGGCGGAGCCTCTGGATTGATGGCATCCATTTGTGCGGCCAGAACTGGAGCCACCGTTGCAATCATAGAACATAACAATCGTGTGGGCAAGAAGATTCTTTCCACTGGAAATGGTAAATGTAATTACACCAATGAAAGTATGGGTACGTCCTATTATTATGGGGCTGACCCTGATTTTATTGCGTCTATCTTAAAACAGTTCTCTAGAGATGACACCCTTGCCTTTTTTCAAGAACTGGGGATTCAACCCTTGGTGCAAAGAGGGGGGTATTATTATCCTGCCAGCGAACAGGCACAGGCAGTATTAGATGTATTAAGGATGGAAATGAGACGTCTTAAAATCCCTACATATTTAGACCTTAATATAAGGCAGATGAGAAAATGCTCCGATTATTTTGAAATCCATCTATCAGATGGTACCTTACTGTCTAGTAGGAAGGTAATACTTGCTACGGGGGGAGCCGCTGCTTCAAAGCTTGGGTCAGATGGTACCGGCTATGCATTGGCAACCCAGTTGGGACATCATGTAATCCCTCTTGTGCCAGCACTTGTTGCTTTAGAAGCAAGCGATGCATGGTGCAAATCCTTGGCAGGGGTACGGGCAAAAGGAAAAGTCTCATTGCTGATTGATGGAAAGCTTATTGCAGAGGATCAGGGGGAAATTCAATTTACTGCCCAGGGAATTTCTGGAATTCCCGTTTTCCAAATCAGTCGTTTTGCAGCATATGGATGTTTGGAAAAGAAGACGGTAACGGCAGTGATTCAATTATTCCCGGATTATTCTGCTGTTTGGATGGAGGAGCTTTTATTTCAGCGTTTTCATTCCAGAGGAGGGGATAAAACCTGCGAAGAGGCCTGTATTGGTCTTTTAAACAAAAAGCTGATTCCTATATTATTGCAAAACGCAGGCATTTCCTGTACAAAGCTAGCAGTCACCATTGAAAGCAGACAAATAAAAAAACTGGCAAGGGAACTTTCTCATTTCACTTTTCATATCGTGGGGACAAAAGGATTGGAATCTGCACAGGTAACCGCTGGAGGCATCGATGTAAATGAAGTTCATCCAGAATCCTTAGAATCAAGACTTTGTCCAGGTTTATATTTTGCAGGTGAAATCCTAAATGTGGATGGCATCTGTGGCGGCTATAATCTTCAGTGGGCATGGTCAAGTGGCTATGTAACTGGAACAGCAACAGCAAAGGAATGTATATGATACAAATACAACAGGTGAAAGTACCAGTTTCACAAAAGACAACAAAACATTTAAAAAAGAAAGCAGCGAGAGAACTACATATTGGGGAGCATGAGATTTCAGAAATTGTAATTCTTAAGGAGTCTATTGATGCAAGGAAAAAGCCTGATTTGTATTATGTACTGAATTTAGGGGTTAAAATTACTGGCGCCGAGAAAGATGTGCTGCATAAAAACAAAAGAAACAGCAAGATATCAATTTTTGAAAAGATAAAATATCATCCAGTATGTGTCGGGGTGAAACCGTTACAAGATCCACCCGTTATTATTGGAGCCGGTCCAGCGGGACTTTTCGCTGCATATCTTTTGGCAAAAGAAGGCTTTTGTCCCATTATTTTGGAGCGGGGAGCAGACATTGTAAGTCGTACTGCTGATGTGAGTTCTTTTTGGAAAAGCGGTTTGCTGAATCCTGCTTCCAATGTACAATTTGGTGAAGGTGGAGCAGGGGCTTTTTCTGATGGAAAATTAAATACCTTGGTGAAAGATAAATTTGGACGAAATCGATTTATTTTAGAGACCTTTGTTTCCTTTGGCGCACCAGAATCTATTTTGTATGAAAACAAGCCTCACATTGGAACGGACCGACTGTTTCATGTTGTACAAAATATGAGAAATGAAATCATTCGTTTAGGCGGAAGCGTACGCTTTTCCTCCTGCGTTACAGATTTTATTTATCAAGATAATGAAATCAAACAGTTAGTGATTAATCAGCAGGAGCTTCTTTCAGCTTCTGTAGTAATACTTGCCATTGGACATAGTGCCAGAGATACCTTTGTAAAATTACATGAACAGGATATTGCCATGACGGCGAAAGAATTTGCAGTAGGTTTTCGTGTGGAACATCCACAGACAAAGATTAATGAGAGTCAGTATGGAGTAGCCAAACCAGAGCATTTATCTGCGGCACCATACAAGTTAACCGCCAATTTAGAAAATGGACGAGGCATATATTCCTTTTGCATGTGTCCTGGGGGATATGTTGTAAATGCTTCCTCTCATTTGAAACAGTGCGCAGTAAATGGGATGAGTTATTTTCGGCGAGACTCAAAAAATGCCAATAGTGCAATTATTGTATCTGTTGGCGCCAGAGAATATGATATGGCAGATCCTTTGTCTGGAATGAAATACCAGCAGAACATCGAGGCAAAAGCCTATGAAATAGGACAGGGTAAATTACCACAACAATTGTATGGCGATTTTCTAGATCATAAAACCTCCGTTTCCTATGGTTCATTTACAAGTGAAGCAAAAGGAGCTGTTACATTTGGAAATTTGCGAGATATTTTTTCAGAGGACATCAATGACTCCTTTATACAGGGAATGGAACAATTCGGAAAGAAAATCAGTGGCTTTAACAGTAGAGAAACGATTTTGTCAGGAGTTGAAAGTCGTACCTCATCCCCCATTCGAATCCTCAGAGATGAAACATTGCAAAGTAATCGAAAGGGATTGTATCCCTGTGGAGAAGGTGCCGGATACGCCGGTGGAATCATGTCTGCAGCAATGGATGGACTTAAGGTTGCGGAAGAAATATTAAAATGCTATAAGAGAGGTTAACAAAATTGGCTGAATATACACCAATGATGCAGCATTATCTGCGTACAAAGGAAGAAAATAAAGATTGCATTCTTTTCTATCGGTTGGGTGATTTCTATGAGATGTTTTTTGATGATGCAATTACCGTATCTAGGGAATTAGAGCTGACGCTTACCGGAAAAAGCTGTGGTATGGAGGAACGTGCGCCTATGTGTGGCATCCCGTATCACGCGGTAGAGGGATATTTGACCAGACTGGTGAACAAAGGGTATAAGGTTGCAATTTGTGAACAGGTGGAAGACCCGAAGACGGCAAAGGGCATGGTGAAACGTGCAGTGGTGCGTATCGTGACCCCTGGTACCAACATAGATGCCATGTCATTAGATGAGTCAAAAAACAACTATATCATGAGTATTGTTTGCTTTCCCGATGGGTATGGATTAGCAATCGCGGATGTATCAACCGCAGATTTTTTTGTTACAGAAGTGGAAAATGAACGAAAGCTTTTAGATGAGATCAATAAATATTCACCATCAGAGATTGTATGCAATGATGCTTTTTATGTAAGTGGTGTGAATTTAGAAGAGCTGCGGGGCAGAATGGAAATTGCAATTTCTGCATTGGATGCTGCGTATTTTGAAGATGCATTAACAAAAAGTATTTTGCTGGATCATTTTAAAGTAAAAAGTCTAGACAGTCTTGGGTTAGCGGATTTCTCCACCGGCTGTATCGCTGCAGGTGCATTGTTAAAATACCTCTATGAGACTCAAAAATCACAGCTTGCCCATATGACAAGAATTCAGCCTTATATTAATGGAAATTTCATGATCCTTGACAGCTTTACCAGAAGAAATTTGGAGCTGACAGAAACATTAAGAGATAAACAAAAAAGAGGTTCCCTGCTTTGGGTATTAGATAAAACAAAAACGGCTATGGGAGCAAGAACCTTACGCTCTTTTATTGAGCAGCCATTAATTGATGTGGATGAAATCAATCATCGCCTAGATGCCATACAGGAACTGAATCAGAACATGATTACCAGGGAAGAAATGAGAGAATACCTGGCTCCTATTTACGATTTGGAACGATTGATTACCAGAGTGACTTACCAAACAGCCAATCCCAGGGATTTGATTGCTTTTAAGAATTCCATTAAAATGCTTGTACCTATTAAATCCTTATTAAAGGATTTCTCTTGTTACATGCTCCGTAATATAGATGATGAGATTGATGCTTTACAGGATATTTTCACATTAATAGACCAGGCAATCAGTGAAGAACCCCCGATTTCAGTCCGAGATGGTGATATTTTAAAGGATGGATATCTAGAGGAGATTGACCATTTAAGAAAGGCAAAAACAGAGGGGAAAAGCTGGCTTGCCCAATTAGAAGCAAAAGAACGGGATAAAACAGGAATAAAAAATCTAAAAATAAAATATAATAAGGTTTTTGGTTATTACCTGGAGGTGACAAATTCCTATAAGGATCTTGTACCGGAATATTTTATGCGAAAGCAGACATTGACCAATGCAGAGCGTTATATTACTCCAGAATTAAAGGAGCTAGAAGATGTGATTCTAGGTGCAGAAGATAAACTGGTGAATTTAGAATATGAATATTTCAAAGAAATTCGAGAAAAGATTGCGGGAGAAGTTGCTAGAATTCAAAGAACAGCTAAGGCAGTTGCTTATCTCGATGTATTTGTATCCTTGGCAGTGGTTGCAGAAGCCAATCATTATTGTCGACCGAAAATAAGCAACAAAGGAACCATTGACATCAAAGGTGGTCGTCATCCGGTTGTAGAGAAGATGATTACCAATGATATGTTTATAGAAAATGATACATATTTAGACAATAATAAGCATCGTGTATCTATTATTACTGGTCCTAATATGGCTGGAAAGTCCACTTATATGCGGCAAACTGCCTTAATTACACTTATGGCTCAAATCGGCTGCTATGTACCTGCCACAAAAGCAGAAATAGGAATCGTAGATCGGATTTTTACCCGGGTGGGAGCTTCTGACGATTTGGCTTCCGGTCAAAGTACATTCATGGTAGAAATGAATGAGGTGGCAAATATTTTAAGAAATGCCACCAGCAAATCACTATTAATATTGGATGAAATTGGACGTGGTACGAGCACCTTTGATGGTTTAAGTATTGCATGGGCAGTGGTTGAACATATTTGTAATCCTAAGCTCATTGGAGCTAAGACATTATTTGCAACCCATTATCATGAGCTGACGGAGCTGGAAGGCAAAATAGCTGGAGTAAATAATTATTGTATTGCAGTGAAAGAAAACGGAGATGATATTGTATTTCTTCGTAAAATCATTTCCGGGGGAGCTGATAAGAGCTATGGAATTCAGGTTGCAAAACTAGCAGGGCTTCCCGATACTGTCATAGAACGGGCAAAAGTAATTGTGGAACAGCTGGTTGCAAATGATATTGCAGATGTTGCGAAAAATATTGCTATAGAAGGAAGCAGTACAATTAAGAAAAAAGAAAAATTAGATGAAGTAGATTTAACACAGATGTCATTATTTGATACCATCAAAGATGATGATATTATTGATGAATTAAGAGAAATTGATATCACCCACATGACACCAATGGATGCTATGTATAAATTAAATGAACTGCAAAATAAGGTGAAAAACAGATGGTAAGAAATGAAATAGCCCTGCTAAGTAAGGATACAATTGATAAAATCGCAGCGGGAGAGGTGGTAGAACGGCCAGCCTCTGTGGTAAAAGAATTAGTGGAAAATGCGATTGATGCAGGTTCGGATGCTATTACCGTGGAAATCAAAGAAGGGGGCACTACCTTTATTCGTATTACCGACAATGGCTGTGGTATCCCAAAAGATGAAATCCCCCTGGCATTTTTGCGTCATTCCACCAGTAAAATCCGCAGTGCTGAGGATTTAAAGGAAATACAAAGTCTGGGATTTCGAGGAGAAGCTCTGTCAAGTATTTCCGCCGTATCTAGAGTGGAATTAATTACTAAAACTCAGGAGGAATTAACAGGGGTTCGTTATATTATGGAGGGTGCCAGTGAAGTTTCCTGTGAGGAGATTGGTGCACCTTGTGGAACGACCTTTTTGATTTACCAATTATTCTATAACACGCCGGTACGCAAGAAATTTCTAAAAAGTCCTGCTACCGAAGGAGGTTACATTCAAGATTTAATGGAACGCCTTGCTTTATCTCATCCATCCATTGCTTTTCGGTTTATTAACAATGGACAGGAGAAAATAAATACCTCTGGCAATGGAAATTTAAAGGATATGATTTATCAGATTTATGGCAGAGAGATTACCAGCCATTTACTGGAGGTTCACCAGGAATTTGCGGATGTTACCATAGATGGATATATTGGAAAGCCCATGATTTCCCGGGGAAATCGTAATATGGAGAACTTCTTCGTACAACAGCGGTTTATTAAAAGTAAAATATTATCCAAAGCTGTTGAGGATGGTTATAAGGGCTATTTAATGCAGCACCAGTATCCCTTTGTAGTGTTGAATCTAACCTTCCATGGCGCTTATGTGGATGTGAATATTCATCCCACCAAGCAGGAGGTCCGTTTTGAGGATGACAGTGACATTTACCAGAAGATTTATCAAATGATTCATAATCGCCTGGAGCAAAGAGAAGGTATTGAACAGGTTCCTGTGGCACCGCCTGAAAAAGAAGCAGCCCTGCCAAAAAAGGAAATGGGACCAGAGCCCTTTGAACAGCAGCGACGAAATGCTATGAAAACCAGTATGGTAGCAGAAGCGGTTGCCTGGAAGCCCTCTGTTACCACACCAGAATCATCAGGTGTTGATGTAATTTCTAAATCCACAGAGAAAGCATACAGCGATACAGTAGAACATTCACCGTATATTGGTACTTCCATGGATGAACCACAGGAAAAAGATGCATATATTCAGCAGGAGCTGTCTCAGCTTCAGCCGGAATTTTTATCAAAGGAAGCAAAAGAACAGTATCACATGATTGGACAATTATTCGACACCTATTGGTTGATACAGTATGAGGACAGCTTATATATTATTGACCAGCATGCTGCCCATGAAAAGGTGCTGTATGAACATACCATGCGTTCTCTTCGCAATAAGGAAATGACCACACAGCTGATTAGTCCGCCTATGATTATTACATTAAATGCCATGGAACAGCAGGTACTACACCGATATCAGGATGCTTTTTGTGACTTGGGATATGTGATTACGGAATTTGGTGGAAAGGAATATTCCATCAGTGGAATTCCAGGCAATTTGTTTAACATTGATGCCAAAGAATTATTTATGAATATATTAGCTGAATGCAGTGATTTAAAGGCCATTGATTCCTATGAATTAATTCTGGAAAAGGTTGCCTCTATGTCCTGCAAGGCGGCTGTAAAGGGAAATCAGAAATTATCTCAAAAGGAAGTGGAGGCTTTGATTGATGAGCTTCTTACACTGGACAATCCATATCATTGTCCCCATGGAAGACCAACCATTATATCCATGAGCCGATATGAAATTGAGAAGAAATTTAAAAGGATTGTATAACCATGAAGAAAAGACCGTTAGTTATTATTGCAGGTCCCACCGGGGTTGGAAAAACCAAACTATCCATTCAATTAGCCAAGGCCATTGGGGGAGAAATTATTTCCTGTGATTCCGTTCAGGTGTATCGTGGGATGGATATTGGGTCGGCGAAAATTACCCAAGAGGAAATGGAGCAGGTACCGCATTATCTCATTGATGTGTTAGATCCTACCGACGACTTTAATGTTATGCTGTTTCAACAGATGGCAAAAGAGGCTATGGAAACTATTTATCAAAAGGGAAAAATTCCTATTTTAGTTGGAGGAACGGCGTTTTATACCCAGGCATTGCTTCGAAATATTGATTTTACCAAGGAATCCAATCCTAACAGGATTCGTCGGGAATTGGAGGATTATGCTAATGAATATGGCAATCAGGCCTTGCATCAACGCTTGTTGCAGGTAGATCCAAAATCAGCTGAAATCATTCATTATAATAATCGAAAAAGAGTGATACGGGCACTGGAATACTATCAGCAAACAGGAACTCCTATTTCTGCACATAACGAAATAGAAAAGCAAAAGGAATCCCCCTATAACTTTTGTTATTTTGTATTAAATGACAGGAGAGAACTGCTATATCAGCGAATTGACCAACGGGTAGATGAAATGATAAAGCTTGGCCTGGTACAGGAAGTGGAGACACTGCTGCATCAGGGCTGCACCAGGGACATGACCTCTATGCAGGCTTTGGGATATAAGGAAATCATCGCCTATCTTCAGGGAGAATGCAGCCTGGAGCAGGCAATCTATACCATAAAAAGAGACACCCGGCATTTTGCCAAGCGTCAGCTGACCTGGTATCGCAGGGAACCGGATATTATCTGGATCAATAAGGATACGTTAGAATATAACAATGACAATATATTAGCTTACATGTTAAAGCAGATACAGGAACGAGGAATCAAATGAAGAAAACAGAAACAGAAGAAATGTATGAAGCCCTTGGAATTTCACCAAAGGTATATCAGTTTGGACAAAAGGTGCTGTCTGATTTAGAGGAAAGATTTCATCAAATGGATGAAGTAACAGAATTTAATCAAATGAAGGTAATTACTGCCATGCAAAAGAACCGTGTCAGTGCAGAATGCTTTCAGGGAACCAATGGATATGGTTACAGTGATTTAGGAAGAGAGACCTTAGAAAGTGTCTATGCAGATTGCTTCAAGGGTGAAGCAGCACTGGTACGTCCACAAATCACCTGTGGTACCCATGCTTTGGCACTAGCATTAATGTCTAATTTACGCCCTGGAGATGAACTGCTGTCTCCTGTGGGAAAACCCTATGATACCTTAGAAGAGGTGATTGGTATTCGTCCCTCTAAGGGCAGTCTGGCAGAATATAACATCAGCTATGCCCAGGTGGATTTATTAGCGGACGGCTCCTTTGATTATGATGGAATCCGTCAGGCCATCAATGAGAAAACCAAATTAATAACCATTCAGCGTTCCAAGGGCTATGCCACCAGACCAACCTTATCTGTTGAAAGAATTGGTGAATTGATTGCCTTTGTAAAAGAAATTAAGCCGGATGTTATCTGTATGGTAGATAACTGCTACGGAGAATTTGTAGAAACAAGAGAGCCCTTAGAGGTAGGAGCCGATATGATTGTTGGCTCCCTGATTAAGAACCCAGGGGGCGGATTAGCTCCTATTGGCGGTTATATTGTGGGAAAAAAGGAATGTGTGGATAATGCCGCCTATCGCCTTACATCTCCAGGACTTGGTAAGGAGGTAGGTGCATCCTTAGGAGTTATGCAATCCTTCTTCCAGGGACTATTTCTTGCACCTACGGTGGTAAATGGCGCATTAAAGGGAGCTGTATTTGCAGCCAATATTTATGAACGATTGGGATTTCGCGTAGTGCCAAACGGCAGTGAATCTCGTCATGATATTATTCAGGCTATTGAATTAGATTCACCGGAGGGCTTAATTGCCTTCTGTCAGGGCATTCAGGCAGCAGCACCGGTAGACAGCTATGTGGCTCCGGAGCCTTGGGATATGCCTGGATATGATAGTAAGGTCATTATGGCAGCGGGAGCATTTGTTCAGGGCTCCTCCATTGAGTTAAGTGCGGATGGACCTTTAAAACCGCCCTATGCGGTATATTTCCAGGGAGGTCTAACCTGGTATCATGCCAAACTAGGAATCCTTATGTCTTTGGAAAAACTTTGCCAGGCAAACCTTGTTAAGGATATGCTTTTATGATAAAATGAAAAGAAGGTTTTTGAGCAGGAGAGAGTGAAAGGAACCTATGTACACTCATTTACAAATGAAGCAGGATTTACCAATAGAAACACCATACGAAAAATGTTATCGTTATGGTGTAAGTTCTTTGTCTGATGTGGAATTACTTGCTGTAATTCTTCGCAGCGGAACTCGTGGCCGAAATGCCATTGATGTTGCTGGTGATGTGTTAAAGCAGGGGCAGCATCAATTACTTAATCTGGTAGATCTTGAATTAGGGGAATTGAAAAAGATTCCTGGAATTGGACCTGTCAAAGCCATTGAATTAAAAGCTGTTGCAGAGCTTTCACTGAGAATCAGTCAGGCTTCTAGAATTAAAAGACTGAATTTATGTGATGCAAGTACTGTTGCACAATACTACATGGAACAGCTGCGACACGAAAGACGAGAACAATTATTAATCAGTATGTTTGATGTGAAATGCCAGCTATTAGGGGATGAAACTATTTCTATTGGCACAGTGGATTGTGCTTTGCTGTCTCCCAGGGAAATCTATTTATGCGCGTTACAAAAGGGAGCATCCTTTGTTATTATGCTGCATAATCATCCCAGTGGAATACCAGAACCTAGTGAAGCGGATTGTAAAGCTACCCTAAGAATCAAACGAAGCGGCGATATCCTAGGGGTTCCATTAATGGATCACATCATTATCGGAGATAATTCCTATTATAGTTTTAAAGAAAAAGGGCTGATACAATAGCCAGAAGGAGCATTTAGATGAGTAACGCTTATGGAATTGATATGGGGACGGGAAATCTTAAAATCTTCAATAAGTCCAGTAACACAGTAACAAATGTGAAAAATACAATTGCAATTGTAGAAAAGAACCAAATGTATGCATATGGAGATCGGGCATACTCTATGTATGAAAAAGCACCTGATACCATACAGGTTTCATTTCCCATTGTAAGTGGGGTAATTGCTGATTTCGATAATATGCAGACCATGCTGTTTGAAGTTCTCGAAAACAAGGTGAAAGCCAAGTTAAAAGGAGCGGACATTGTAGTTGCTGTACCGACGGATATTACTGAGGTGGAGAAGAAGGCTTTCTATGATATGTTCTTCAAATCCAAAATCAAGGCACATAGCGTATCCTTATGTGAGAAGCCTTTAGCTGATGCATTGGGACTTGGTCTGGACATTACCGAACCTACAGGGGTAATGGTAGTGGATTTTGGTGCAGATACCACGGAAATTTCCGTCATTTCTCTTGGCGGACTTGTATTAAGTGATTTGCTTCCCTTTGGGGGAAATCATTTAGATGATTCCATCGTTACATATCTTAAGAGAAAATTCAATCTTGTTATTGGACGTAAGACTGCAAAAGCATTAAAGGAAACCGTAGGATCTGCTATGCCTGGCAATGCAGAGGTTATGACCATTGTGGGACGAGATGTCGTTAGTGGACTTCCAATAGAGATGGATATTAATGGTGGTGTTGTATATGAGGCCATTAAAGATGATTTAAATAATCTGTGTAATTCCATTAAAATGATATTGGAAAAGGTTCCACCTGAGCTTGCCAAGGATATTGTTCACGCAGGCATATATCTTACAGGTGGAAGCTCATTAATTGACCGTCTTTCTGATTTGTTCACAGAAGTGACAAATATTAAGGTTAATGTATGTGAGGATGCAGAGAATACAGTTGCACTGGGATTAGACCGTGTATTATCAGATGCTAAGTACAAACGGTTTGGATATAGTATGAAATCTAGAATTTTTAATTAAAAGGAAAATAATATGAGACGTAGTGGAAATTCTAAAATGCCAAGTAAATATGTTCTGGCTATTATGTCTTTGATTTGTATTATGCTGTTATTTGTCAGTTATGCAACTGATTTTGCTGGCGGTCCAATTCAGACAGTAGCTAACTATATTTTTATTCCCATGCAAAAGGGATTAAATTATGTAGGAGAAACCATTTCCGTAAGCAGCGATGATGCCAAGACAAAGGAACAGTTGATTTCTGAAAATGCGAATTTACAAGCGCAGGTTGACGATTTAAAAACGCAATTAACCAATATACAGCTGCAGCAGACGGAGCTGGATAATTTAAGGACCCTGTACGAATTAGACCAAAGCTATAGTGATTACAAAACTACGGGAGCGCATATTGTTGCAAAAGGAACCAGTAACTGGTTTGACAGTTTTACCATTGATAAGGGAAGTAACGATGGTATTAAGCAGGATATGAATGTGATTGCCGGAAGTGGTTTGGTTGGAATTGTAACGGATGTTGGTAAGAATTATTCTGTGGTTCGTGCAGTAATTGATGATACCACAAATTTAAGTGGAATGATTGTGAGCACCAGTGATAACTGTATTATTTCAGGTAATCTGAAGCGAATGACCAGTGACAGTCAAATTGATTTTACTAACTTAGAAGATATGGATAATAAGGTGAAGACCGGTGATTTGGTTGTTACATCCAATATTAGTTCCCAGTATCTGCCAGGTATCCTTGTTGGATACGTCACCTCCATAGAAAATGATTCCAATGGTTTGACAAGATCCGGAACCATTACTCCCGTTGTTGATTTTAAGCATTTACAGGAAGTTCTTGTAGTTCTTCAATTAAAGGAAACGAAAGATGAGGAGACTGCAGATGACCAATAAGAAATTACTGATAGAGCGGTTTGTCACCATTGCTATATTAATATATGTATGCTTCCTTCTTCAAACGTCAGTTTTTCCAAGCTTTGAATTGGCTGGAGTTGTGCCAAATGTTCTTGTGATTCTTGTGTCTACCTTTGGCTTTATGAGAGGAAGAAAAACAGGGCTGCTCATTGGTTTTATTTGCGGCTTTTTATTGGATTTGTTTTTGGGATATTATCTAGGATTATTTGCTCTGGTTTATATGGGAATAGGTTATTTAAATGGATATTTCCGTAAAATATTTTTTGGGGATGATATAAAATTTCCTTTGGTTTTAATTGGTGCTAGTGATGTGATTTATGGATTCGTTATTTATGTCATTATGTTTTTGTTTCGGGGCAGAACGGATATCAGCTTTTATTTGATGCAGGTTATCATTCCAGAAGCTGTATATACCGTAGTCACAGCAATCCCTTTATATTACATTATTTTCCGACTGAACCAGCATTTTAATCGAAGTGAAAAAAGGAGTAATCGAAGAATTGTTAACTAAACTGATAGATTCAATAAAAGATATATTTGCATCAAGACTTAGGGTTATGATTTCTGTGATGGTGATTTTTTCAGGAATCTTAATCTTACGTCTTTTTGTATTGCAGATTATTCGTGGAAATGAATATCAGTCCAATTACGATCTTATGGTAGAAAAGACAGAAACCATTGATGCTACCAGAGGAAATATTTATGATCGAAAGGGACAGCTGTTAGCTTACAACGAGCTGGCCTATGCGGTAACCATAGAGGATACGGGAAGCTATCAGAATTCCAAAGTGCGAAACAAAGAGTTGAATGAAGAAATTAGTCAGATTATTACCAATATTGAAGCCAATGGAGATTCCATAGATAATGAATTTGGTATTATTTTAAATGCAGCCGGTGAATTTGAATTTGTCAATTCAGGTACCAGTCAATCCCGATTTCTTGCAGACATATTTGGACATGCCAGTATTAATGATTTAACTTATAATAAAAATCTCAAATTAAATGAAGCGGAAGCCACTCCGGATCAGGTAATGAACTACCTATGGGGAGATCGCCGATATCAGGTTTCTTCCGATTACAACAAGGAATTAAGATATAAGATTGCGATTGTTCGATATAATATGGGGCAAAACAGCTATCAGAAATATATTGCAACAACCATTGCAAGTGATGTAAGCGATAAGACTGTTGCATATATCAAAGAACATGCCAATGAATTAACAGGCTGTACCATTGCAGAGAATTCTGTACGGCGTTATGTTGACAGCGAGTATTTTGCACATATTATAGGATATACTGGTCAGATTTCTACAGAGGAATATAACGAACTGAAATCCGATGATAATGATTATTCTTTGACGGATGTTATTGGAAAATCTGGAATTGAACAGGATATGAATGAATACCTTAGTGGAACCAAGGGATCAGAAACCGTATTCGTAGACAGTGTAGGTAATTTGATTGAAGTAACCAAACATACCGATACCATTCCTGGAAATGATGTGTATCTTTCCATTGATAAAGACCTCCAGGAGGCAACCTATAAGCTTTTGGAACGAGAAATTGCTTCGATTTTATATTCTAAAATCGTTAATACAAAGGCATATAATTCCAGTAGTACATCTAAGGCTTCCGATATTGTAATTCCTATTTATGATGTGTATTATGCACTGGTAGAAAATCATTTAATCGATGTCAGTGCATTAGATGATGCCGATGCTACAGATACAGAACGTGCGGTAAAGTCAGCCTACGATAATAAGAAGAACAATGTATTAAATACACTAAAAAGTCAGTTAACCGCAGTGAATCCTACTGCCTACAATAAACTAGATGAAGAATATCAGGATTATTCCACCTATATTGTTACCATGCTAAAATCCTCTGGAATCTTTGATGCCAATGCCATTGACAGTTCTGACGACATTCAGAAGCAGTGGAAGAGTGAACAATTAAGTGTAGCAGATTATCTTACCTATGCCATTGAACAAAATTGGATTGATATCACCAAGTTTTCTGGTGAAAGTAAGTACGCAGATACCCAGGAGCTATATTCTAATCTGGTAGAAGATATTCTTACCCAGTTAGATACTGATTCCGGTTTCCAGGACCTGGTATATAAATATGTTATCTATCAGGATTATGTGACAGGAAATCAGTTGTGTACTATCTTATATGATCAAGGTGTTCTTCCCCAGGATGATTCCAGCAGAAATGGATTGGCATCCGGCTCCATAAATGCCTATTCCTTCCTGAAGGGGAAAATACAGAACTTAGAAATCACCCCTGGACAGCTGGCTCTTGACCCTTGTTCCGGTTCCAGTGTGATTTTGGATACAAAAACAGGAGAGGTACTGGCCTGTGTAACATATCCTGGATATGATAACAATAAACTGGCAAACTCTGTAGATTCCAAGTACTACAGCTCATTGCTGACCAGTATGTCAAATCCGATGTATAACAATGCTACCCAACAACGTACCGCCCCTGGTTCTACGTTTAAAATGGTCAGCGCAACGGCTGGTTTGGCTGAAGGAGTTATAACAACTACATCAACGATTCAAGATCAGGGTATTTATGAAAATGTAAGTAATAAGCCAAAATGCTGGTATTATCCAAATACTCATGGAGTTATTAACGTGTCCCAGGCGATTCGTGATTCATGTAATTATTTCTTCTATGAGGTAGGTGACCGACTGGCCGGAGGTGTAAATAATTACAATGATGCAACCGGAATTTCAAAAATCACAAAATATGCTTCCCTTTATGGATTGGATTCCAAAACCGGTGTAGAAATCGAAGAAAATCAGTCTAGTATAGCTACAGAGTATCCAGTAATGGCAGCAATTGGACAGTCAAATAACAATTATACAACCATTGCACTTGCCCGCTATGTAACTGCAGTAGCGAATAATGGAACTGTATATAATTTGTCATTACTAGATAAGGTTACAGATAAAGAAGGCAATACCTTGATGACTTATGGACCATCTGTTAAAAATCAGGTAGATGTATTAAATTCTTCTGAATGGTCCGCGATTCATTCTGGTATGAGAATGGTAGTGGAAAACTTGTCAGTCTTTGATACTGCTACGGTGAATGTGGCAGGCAAAACCGGTACAGCTGAGGTTAATTCCAGACCGAACCATGCGTTATTTGTAGGCTATGCGCCATACGAAAATCCTGAAATAGCAATGGCAACCCGCATTGCTTATGGTTATACAAGTCATAATGCGGCTGCCGTTTCTAAGGATATTATTGAATATTATTTCCATCCGGAAGATGCAGCAAATATATTAAATGGACAGGTAGGAACTGTGAATACAACCAATACCGTAGCCGATTAATGAAACAGGAGTAATTATTTTGAAAGATTCCGTGGTAATCAAAAGTAATAAATATGGATTAACCCTCGTGTTAAATGATCAGGTAGACTTTGAAACTCTGGTCAGGGATATTTGCACCAAATTTGCAAAAAGCAGGGCATTTTTTGGTGAGACAGAAATGATTTTATCTTACGAGGGAAGAGATGTCAGTGGAGAAGAATCAGCTGTCATTGTGGAAGCAATCGAATTAAATTCAGATGTCAAAATCCCACTGATTTCTGAGAATAACAAAGTAAAAGATGTTAAAATGCAAAAAAAGATAGATAAATTTTACTTTGATAATATATTTGATAATGCTAAAATAATCAGAGGCAGTGTTGGAAGGAAAAGTGCGGTTTGCAGCGACCAAAGTCTCGTTGTGCTAGGAGATGTGAAGGCAGGGGCTACTGTTCAGGCTGCAGGAAATATTATTATTTTCGGTTCTTTGGAAGGACATGCTATTGCAGGTTATCCAGAGGAAAACAGCTGTTATATTGTTACAAATGAATTGAATACAGACCATGCCACTATCGGAACCTGCAGTGGCACGTTTCAGCTTCATGAAAAATGGTCTCTGCGACTTCGCAAGAAAAACCAAAATGCAATGGCAATTGTTGTTTGGGATAAAGAATTGTTGTGTGAACCACTTTCTGGTGGAATATTAAAACAAATCAAATCATAAGGAGAAATCGTGCATGGGCAAAATTATATCCATTGCTTCTGGGAAAGGGGGCGTGGGAAAATCCACGCTGACAGCCAATTTAGGAGCCGCACTTGCACAAAATGATAAAAAGGTCCTTCTTGTTGACATGGATCTTGGCTTACGCAATTTAGATTTAATACTTGGAATGGAACAGCGTTGTGTATATCACATATTAGATGCAGTAAATGGAATGTGTCGAATTACACAAACCATTATTTCTGTCCCTGGACAGGATGGATTGTTTTTTATTCCTGCTCCTGGAAATGAAATGCGACTTTCTAATCATCAAATCCAGGTGTTTATTTCATATATTACTGCATTATCCAAGGAATTTGATTATATTTTATTAGATTGCCCTGGGGGCAGAGATTATATTGTTGACCTGTGTTTTCAATGTTGTCAATATGTAATCATTGTGTGTACTGCAGATGCTTCTGCAATTCATGATAGTTCCTTTATGATAGAAAAAGCCATGCAAATGGGGTTTCCTACTGGAAATATTTATATGGTTATGAATCAACTTCCCATAGGTACTTTTCGAAAGAATGAAGCACATTTGCAGCATATATTTCAACAGCTGTTTCATATTTCTATCATAGGATGCATCCCTTATTATAAGGACAAAAACCATGGGCAGCAGCAAGAACTATTTCTATATCAGGGACGAAAAAAATACCAAAAATATCAGAAAATCTGTTGTAACATGATGCAACTGACAAAATAAGATACTGGAGATTAAGATGTTTAGAAATTACAAAATTAAAAATTATAATTTTAGATTAGTATTTGCAGTGGTAGCATTATCGATTATTGGTATCTTAATTATTGGAAGTGCGAATTCTGGCAATAATCAGACAAAGCAAATCCTTGGATTGGTTCTTGGTTTGATTGTAATGGCAGTGGTTTCCTTAATTGATTATGATTTTTTGTTATCATTTTCACGGGTGTTTTATGGAATTGCAATTATTATACTTGGAATGATTTTCATTCCCGGAATTGGAGACGATTCTGGTGGAGCTACTCGGTGGATTCAGCTCCCCTTTATACGGTTTCAGCCCTCCGAGCTGGCAAAAATCCTGTTGATTTTGTTTTTTGCGGCCTATTTAATGCAGTATGCAGATGAAATCAATGTACCAAAGCGCTTGTTGTCCATTGCTGTATTAGCAGGAATACCTCTGTTACTGATTGTAAAAGAACCGGATTTATCTACCACCATTGTAACATTTCTTATTTTAGCCTCCCTGTTATTTGTTACGGGGCTAAGCTATAAATTGGTTGGTATTGCATTAGCGATTGTTGTTCCGGCCATATTACTGGTGATTGCAATTGTCATGCAAGAAGGGCAGACATTGTTAGATGAGTATCAGGGATTGCGAATTCTTGCCTGGCTTAAGCCCAAGGAATATCCTGCCAGTGCATATCAGCAGCAAAATTCTATTATGGCAATTGGTTCAGGACAGCTTCTTGGCAAGGGGTTATATAATACCAGCGTTGATTCTGTAAAAAATGGAAATTATATTTCTGAACCACATACCGATTTTATTTTTGCGGTAGCAGGAGAAGAGCTTGGTTTTTTAGGATCTTGTGTTATTATTATATTGTTATTAATTATTGTAATTGAGTGTATACGAATCGCAAAAAAAGCGAAAAATTTAGCCGGCACTTTGATTTGTGTGGGTATTGCAGCTTTGATAGGATTTCAAAGTTTTGTTAATATCTGTGTGGTTACAGGATTAATGCCTAATACCGGGCTGCCATTACCATTTGTAAGCTATGGTCTAACCTCTTTGGTAACACTGTATCTTGGTATTGGCTTGGTATTAAATGTTGGATTACAATCGAAAAAACACTAAGGAGGTACATGCATGAATATCGGATTAGTTGCACATGATTCCAAAAAGAAGTTGATGCAGAATTTTTGTATTGCATACCGTGGAATTCTTTCTAAAAACAATCTATATGCAACAGGAACGACCGGAAGACTGATTGAAGAAGTTACGAACCTTTCTGTACACAAATATCTGGCAGGACACTTGGGAGGAACACAGCAGCTAGGTGCTCAAATTGAACATAATGAGATGGATTTGGTTATTTTCTTAAGAGATCCATTAAATGCAAAATCCCATGAACCTGACGTAAATAATATTGTGCGTATATGTGATGCAAATAATATTCCTTTGGCAACGAATTTGGCCACTGCGGAACTATTAATTAAATCGCTGGATAGAGGAGATCTTGAGTGGCGTGAAATGTACAGATAATTTTAAGAAAAAGCTGCTTTCCCTTTTTCTGCTATCCTTTATCGTGTTTACTGGATGTGAAGCAAAGGACCAGGGAAGCTATGATATTTATGAGACTACCAGTCAATATGGTATTACAAAAAATATATCTACCGTTTCCTCCCATTTCTTTTCTTCTGATATCTGTCTTGCAGATGATACAAATATTGGAGTGGAACAGATTGCAGATTCTCAGGTGGCGCAAGGAGCGGGCGCTTTCAATACGAAAACACAGCAAACCATATATGCACAAAATATCCATACGCGGCTATATCCAGCCAGTACTACCAAAATATTAACTGCATATGTAGCATTAAAATATGGCAACCTGGATCAAAATATTACAGTAAGTGCACACGCTACGGATCAGGCAAGTGATTCTTCTGTATGCCACTTAAATGCTGGTGATGTGTTAACCTTGCGACAGCTTCTATATGGTCTTATGATGAGAAGTGGAAATGATGCTGCAGTAGCTATTGCAGAGGGAGTTTCAGGAGATGAAGAATCCTTTGTGCAGTTGATGAATCAGGAAGCGTTAGCCTTAGGAGCAACCAATTCGCATTTTGTAACCTCCAATGGCTTACATGATGAAAATCATTATACTACCGTATATGATATGTACTTAATATTTAACGAAGCGATAAAAAATCCCAATTTCGTTGATATTTTAAGTACGGTAAACTACACGGTGAATTATACGGGAAGTGATGGTGCTGCCAAATCTCAGAGCTGGAGTACCACCAACCAATATCTTCTTGGACATGAAAAGGCACCTAGCAATATTACAGTGATTGGTGGAAAAACCGGAACCACGGGACAGGCAGGATATTGTCTTGTATTACTTAGTAGAAATTCTACAAATGATCTGATTATATCTATTGTGTTTGATGCAGACTGTCGAAGTAATTTATATTACTTAATGACACAAATACTTTATCAGTTTGCTAATTGATAGTTGAGTTTTATAATTAGATACTATATAATTTAATTAAGTTAATTACGAACAGATACAATTTCATAATGAACATTCCATAACACGAGGAGGAACGATCTATGGTGGAGATTATTGCAGGAGAAAAGGGAAAAGGTAAGACAAAGCATTTACTGAATCGAGTAAACAAAGATGTAACTTCAGCCAATGGAAACGTTGTTTTTGTTGACAAAAGTCAAAAGCACATGTATGAATTGGATTCTAAGATACGACTGATTAATATGTGTGATTATCCAATTAGTACCAGCGAAGAGTTTTTAGGATTTTTATGTGGAATTATTTCTCAAAACAATGATATTGAAGAAATTTTTCTTGATAGCTTCTTAACCATTGGTTATATAGATACAAATGATGGCCTGTGTCTTGCAATTGAAAAATTAGATGTCATTAGTGAAAAGTTTGGAGTGAAATTTATTTTAAGCATATCCAGAGATGAAAAAGATTTGCCGGAATGTGTAAAAGGAAAGATTGTATTATCATTGTAAAGAAAACGTGTGCCAGCGGGTGCACTTAGAAAAGGTCCCTTGTGTTCGTGTGAACATGAGGGACCTTTTCAAGTGATGCTTTCGCAGAATCTAATTTCTGTCCTTATCATTAATCATTAGAACGAAGTCTTCCATATGCACTGATCATATATAATCCACTCAGACCAACTAACGCATAAATAATGCGGGATAACCAGGACATATTACCAAAAATAAAAGCTACCAGATCAAATTGAAAGAAACCAATCAGCCCCCAGTTTATAGCTCCAATAATAACCAGGGTAAGTAATGTATAATCTAATCCTTTCATTTTAAAACCTCCTTTTCCTGTGCGTTTTCACACTATTTGTAATAGTATGTTATATTCTTTTATTTTTTATGCAAATATTTGTTTTCTTAGAGAAAAAATGATAAACTATAGTCTGTAAATAGATGCAGGAGAGAACCTTTGAAGAAAGAAAATAATAAAGTAATTAAGTTCCAGAAGCAAATACAAATAAATATTGGCATTGTGGTATTTGGTATTATTTTTATCTATGTGATTTTCCATATTTTTTCTTACTTAACCTCTGATAATATTACTGTATATGAAGTGACACAGGGAACCATTGCCAGCAACAATGGATATCGTGCATTAGCTCTTCGAGACGAAAGTATTTATTATGCAGATAAGGAAGGTATGGTATATTATTATGCAAAAAATGATTCAAGAATCGGTGTGAAATCACTAATCTATTCTATAGACGAAGCAGGAACCATTACCTCTCAGATTGCCCAGACCAATCATGATGTAACCGATATATCCGTGTCTGATTTGAATGCACTAGAAAATAGTATTCAAAGCTATATGAATGATTTTTCAGATAATGAATATCAAAAAACCTATGCTTTTAAAAATAATTTAAGTTCCTCATTACAGCAGTTGTATAGTATGACAGCAGTATCTGAAATGTCGGATGCCATTACTGCGGCGGAAGCACAGGGAACCTTTCATCGTTACTATGGAATGTCACCTGGAGTAGTGGTGTATGTTACAGATGGCTTAGAAGGCACCACATTAGAGAACTTCAGCAAGGATAGCTTCGATTCATCCCGGCTTAATTATACCAATCTAAAAGGCCAGGATAAGGTTCTGAATGGGCAGGCTGTATATAAGCTGATTAACTCTGAACATTGGAACCTTGTATTGCAAATAAGCAAGGAAACAGCCCAGCAATTTGCAGAAACAAATTATGTTGAAATTTTGTTTAAAGAGGATGGTGCTAAAACCTGGACTGCTTGCAGCCTGCAACAAAAGGCAGGGGATTATTACCTTATCCTTTCTTTAGATGATTCTATGGAACGATATGCCAGTTCTCGGTTTATTAATATTGAACTTTTAACAGATGAGAAAAGTGGCTTGAAAATTCCTAATTCATCCATTACACAAAAAGAATTTTATACCATCCCAAAGGCATACTTCTATCAGGGAGATGATTCCAATAATCTTGGAGTTATGGTAAATCACGGAAAGAATGGCAGCGAGTTTATTACTCCCACCATATATTATGAAACAGAGGAATGTTATTATGTAGACCAGGAGGAGCTTTCCAAAGGGGATCAATTAATGAAAGCAGATTCCCAGGACTCTTACACCGTTGGAAGTGATACCGATTCATTAAATGGTGTATATAACGTAAATAAAGGATATGCTGTCTTTAAACAGATTGAACCTATTTACGAAAATGAAGATTATACCATTGTAAAAACAGGTACAAGCTATGGAATCTCCTTGTATGACCATATCGTTCTACAAGGAAATCTGGTAAAAGAAAATGACGTTATCAATTAAAAGCTGAGTGCAGCACAGGAGGATAAAAATGTTAAAGCAAAATTTAGAAGAAGTACAGGCAAATATTAGAAAGGCCTGTGAAAAGGTAAATAGAGATCCAGCAGAGGTTACATTAATTGCTGTAAGTAAGACCAAGCCGGTTGCTATGCTTCAGGAAATATATGACCAGGGCATACGCAATTTTGGAGAAAATAAAGTCCAGGAATTAACAGGAAAAATAGAAGAAATGCCGGATGATATCCAGTGGCATATGATCGGACACTTACAAAGAAATAAAGTAAAATATATTGTAGATAAGGTTGCATGCATTCATTCTGTTGACAGCTATCGTCTTGCAGAAGAAATAAATATTCAGGCTAAGAAAAAAGGGATTGTGGTTCCTATTCTCGTAGAAGTAAATATTGCCAATGAAGAAAGTAAATTTGGTATTACCAAAGAGGATGCCATGATTCTGGTGAAGGATATTGCTACATTGGATGCAGTGAAAATAAATGGACTGATGGCAATAGCACCATATGTAGTAGACCCCGAGGAAAATCGACCTTATTTTCGCAAAATAAAGGATTTGTCTGTTGACATCGCAAAAGAAAACATTGATAATGTAGATATGAAAGTTTTGTCCATGGGCATGTCTGGTGATTACATGGTTGCAATTGAAGAAGGAGCTACTATGGTTCGTGTAGGAACTGGCATCTTTGGAGAACGAAATTATAATAATAAATAAGTAAGCGATAGGAGAGTTGTTATGGGCTTTTTTGATAAAATGTTAGATGTAATGCGTTTAAGCGACGATGATGATGAATATTATGATGATGACGTAGATGATTTATATGATGACGACGAGGAAGAAGTAGAACGCCCTTCTTTCTTTAATAGGAAGCATACAGATGATGATACGGTAGAAGAGAAGCGTTCCGTGGTAAAAGAGAAACCAGCTCCAAAGGTTTCAGCCAAAATAACTCCTATGCGAGGCGGAAAGAAGGCGACAACAATGGGAATGGAAGTATGTGTAATTAAACCTACCTCCTTTGAGGATGCAAGGGAAATTGCTGAAACATTATTATCAGATCGTACCATTATTTTAAATATGGAAGGTTTAGATCTTGGTCTGGCACAGCGAATTATTGATGTTATCTCCGGTGCATGCTTTGCAATTGAAGGTAATTTACAGAAGATAAGCAATTACATATTTATTGTTACACCAGCTTCCGTAGATATTTCCGGAGATATTGCTGGACTTATGGATGCATTTGATTTCTCAGGGATTCAAACAGGTTTATAAAATGAACAAAGAAGATATACAAATTATAAAAAGATATACAGATTTATCTGTCCAGGCAGATCGTAGAGATCATATTGTATATAGTGATTTTCTAAACATGAATGAGATAAGTCTATTACATGAAAAAAAGGCAGATTATTCATCTGCTTTTTCTTTATATGGAGGTTATCCAGATGCAGAACGACAAATAGCAGCATTTTATCCTTTTACCAGCAGCTTTACGCCAGAGGATATGATAGAACAGTATCCTATTGCCTGCATTGTATTTCGACCGGTAAACAAGAAATTTGCCGATGTATCATCCCACAGAGATGTATTAGGCGCTGTTATGAATCTAGGCATTGAGCGTAAAAAGATTGGGGATATTGTAATTAAGGAACAACAGATTTATGTATTATGTCATAAGCTGGTAGCACAAATGCTTCTTACAGAGCTTACCAAAATAAAACACACGGTTGTAAGTGGCCAATTAGCATCTGGGGTACAGATAGATATCTGTCCACAATATGAGGATAAGGAAGGCTCCATTGCTTCCAATCGATTGGACGCCTTTGTTTCAGAGATATGTAATTTATCCAGGAACAAAGCCAGTGAGATGATATTAGGTGAGAAAGTATTTATTAACGGTAGAATGATTTCAAATCATAACCAGAAAGTATCCCCAGGTGATGTAATAAGTTTCAGGGGTTATGGGAAGGTGCGATTTAATGATTTTTTAAATACTACAAAAAAAGGTAAAATCAGGATATCCTACTCTATATATAAATAATTCGTTTTTATTTTGAAAGGAAGAAAAGATGGCTAAAAATATAACCGTAAACTATGAAAATAAACCATGCTATGATATTTTAATTCGTAGAGATTTCTCAGATTTAGTTCAGGCAATTAAAAATGGTAGAAATAAAAAGTCGGAAAGAATATGCATTGTATGCGATAGCGAAGTGGCAAAACACTACTTAAAGAACGTATATAATTTACTAAAAGAAGAATATCATAATGTATTTACATTTCAATTTCCAAATGGAGAATCATCTAAAAACCTAGGAACTGTAGAGAAGTTATATGATATTTTAATTAATTACAAATTTGATCGCAATGATTTATTAATTGCTTTAGGTGGTGGCGTCGTTGGAGATTTGTGTGGATACACCGCAGCCACATATTTGCGCGGCATTGATTTTGTTCAGATTCCAACCACTTTATTATCTCAAGTAGATAGTAGCATTGGCGGAAAAACTGGCGTTGATTTTCATCAGTATAAAAATATGGTTGGCGCATTCTATATGCCGAAACTAGTGTATATGAATTTAACAACATTACAGACCCTTCCTCAGGTTCAAATACAATCGGGTATGGGAGAGATAATTAAACATGGTCTGATAAAAAATAAAGATTATTATCAGTGGTTAAAGGAGCATAAAGAGCAGATTCTTTCTTTGGATTTGGACTATCTTGAAGAAATGATTTATCAAAGCTGCTTAATAAAAAAACAAGTAGTGGAAGAGGACCCGAAAGAAGCCGGCATTCGTGCTCATTTAAATTTTGGACATACCCTTGGGCATGCTGTGGAGAAATTATCAGATTTCCAATTATATCATGGGCAATGTGTTGCTATAGGTATGGTAGGGGCTGCCTATCTTTCTATGACACAACAAAATATTACCCAGAAAGAATATGAAGATATTGTAAGCACCATTTTAAGCTTTGGTCTGCCAGTTACCGTAGATGGATTGGCTCCGGATGATATTTTAAATGCAACAAAATCCGACAAAAAAATGATTGGTTCCAAAATAAAATTTGTTATTTTAAATCGTGTAGGAGAAGCTGTGATTTATACAGATTTTTCATCTAGTGATTTATTATCCGCAATTGGACAAATCTGCAAATAAAGGGATTGAATAAAATGAATGTAAAACAGAAAAGAAATAAAATTATCGTTGGTCTTATTAGTACTACAATATTGGTATTGCTAGATCAGTGGTCTAAAATCATTGTAGCCACACAGCTAAAAGGACAGGAAGATTTTGTTATATTTCCTGGCATTTTACAACTGCATTATTTGGAAAATACAGGTGCAGCCTTCTCTATGCTGGAAAATAAACTGGTTTTGTTTTATATAATAACGCCAGTTCTGGTTGTTATTATTTGTTATATGTATTATCGCATCCCCTTACAAAAACGATTTTATGCTATGCATTTTATCCTTGTTTTTTTATGTGCAGGGGCTATTGGTAATTTTATTGACCGTATTCTTTATCATTATGTTATCGATTTTATATATTTTTCACTGATTGATTTCCCGGTATTTAATGTGGCTGATATTTATGTTACCTGCAGTGTATGTGCTTTGTTCTTTGTAATTTTATTTTATTATAAAGATCATGAGTTGGATATGATGCTTCCAAAATTTATGCAGGATAAAGAGAACAAGAAGCAGAAGGAATAGAAAAGAAACAATTTTACAAGAATGAAAAGAAATATAAAAGGAACTATTTTATGAGTGAGATAAGTAAAAATATATCCCTGCGAGAATTTACCGTAGAATTAGAGGATGAGGAATCAAGAATTGATCAATATCTGTCTCAGCAAGTTCCAAATCAATCTAGAAGCTATTTTCAGAAATTGATTAAGGCGAACCACGTATTGGTGAATCAAAAGCCTGTGAAGGCAAATTATCGTGTTCAAGTGGATGATGAAGTTCAAGTGGAAGAACTTCCACCTGCAACCTTAGCGATTGAACCAGAGAACATTCCTCTAGATATTTTATATGAAGATAATGATGTACTTGTGGTCAATAAGCCAAAGGGGATGGTTGTTCATCCAGCCTGTGGTCATTATTCACATACCTTGGTAAATGCGGTTATGTATCATTGTAAGGATTCCCTTTCGGGAATTAATGGTGTAATTCGCCCAGGAATTGTTCATCGTATTGATATGAATACGACAGGTTCGTTAATTATATGTAAAAATGACAGAGCTCATATATTCATTGCCCAACAGATTAAGGAACATACCGTTCAAAGAAAATACGTTGGAATTGTTATTGGAAATGTAGCAGAAGAGTCAGGAACGATTCATGCACCCATTGGAAGACATCCTATCGAAAGAAAAAAGATGGCTATTAATGAGAAAAATGGAAAAGATGCCATTACACATTATCGTGTTTTGCAAAGATTTCATGGCTATACCTATATGGAGTTTGTTTTGGAAACCGGAAGAACACACCAAATTCGCGTTCATATGGCAAGTATCGGCCATCCTTTGCTAGGTGATGATATCTATGGACCTAAAAAATGTAAATTTCAGCTACAGGGGCAAACGCTTCACGCAATGACAATTGGATTTATTCATCCCGTATCCAATGAATATATTGAAGTAAATGCGCCTATTCCTGAATATTTTCAACATTTACTTCAGATTCTTTAATCGGGTCGCTTAAAGGAAACAGCATTGGCGGCCTGTTTCTTATGTTCGTCTTCAATCGCAGCATAATAATCAATGGTAGTATTAATATTTTCATGACCAAGAACATCTGCAACCAGGCGAATATCACCGGTTTCACGATATAATGCAGTTCCATAGGTACTGCGCAGCTTATGAGGGGTTATTTTTTTGTTTGGAACGACCATGCGTGCATATTTCTTAACAAGGTTTTCGATGGCATCTACGCTGATCCTACGTCCTTGTAGAGAATAGAAGAGTGCCTTTTCCTGACCTTCTATGCATGTAATTAGTTCTCGCTCTGTTTGCACATAATCTAGCAGAACATTGTGAACCTCGGTGCCAAAGTATAAAATATCCTGTCCGCCACCTTTTCGCACAATTGTCATAGTATCTACCTTAAAATCAATATCTGTAATATCAAGACCTGTGCATTCTGATACACGAATTCCAGTACCCAGCATTAAAGTTAGAATTGCTAAATCTCTTTTTTGCGTCTTTTGACAATATTTCCGTTGTCGTTCACTCATTTGTTCATTTCCATGTTCAATAGCATTTAGGATATTTTGTACCTCATAATTATTCATTCGAACAATGTTTTTATCTTTTTTTAAATGGGGAAGCTTAACAAGCATCATTGGATTATCTGAGATATATTTTCTTTCATAGTGATATTGAAACATTCCACGCAAAGGCGCCATCTTACGGGCAATAGATTTTTTCCCATTCTCATGAAGTTCGCCTTCTACATTAAGCTCAAGATAACGTTGATATTCCACAATATCTTCAGAACGTAGTTGATTAAGAATATCCAGGGAGATATCCTTAATCGAAACATTCTTAAGCATTGGATTACGTTCCTTTAGAAAGCGAAAAAACATTAACAAATCATAGCTATAAGAAACCAGGGTGCTGGTTTGTGCCGTAACCTCTTTACTATAAATATAATCCTTTGCACATTGAGGAAGCTGATCTAGTAGATTACGCAGCTGTAGCGTTTGCATTTTCTTTTTTTTCTTATAATACTCAGAATCCTTACCCATTGAAATATACCTCCGAAAGCCAATATCTATTCTATTATAGAGATTTCACTACTTACTATCGGAAAAACAGATATTTATCCGATAGATACATTTTACTACTTATACTCTTATAAATCAATTTATAACTGGTCTGAATCTAAAATAACGGTAAAGGGACCATCATTTAATAACTGGACCTTCATATCCGCTCCAAAACTTCCTGTTTCAACCTTAGGGACATCCTTCTTACAACAAGCTACAATATATTCATATAATTGGTTTGCCATATCTGGATTGCCAGCTTCTATAAAAGATGGACGATTTCCCTTTTTACAATTTGCATATAAAGTGAATTGAGAAATCAAAAGCAGCTCCCCATTTACATCCTTTAAAGACAAGTTTGTCTTTCCTTCAGAATCTTCAAATAATCTTAGTCCAATTAACTTTCGTACTAATTTATCAGCTATCTGAGTGGTATCTGATTGTGAAATCCCAATGAATACTAAAAAGCCTTGGGAAATCTCTCCTTTTACCTGTTGCTCAATAGTAACAGATGCATTCTTAACTCTTTGAATAACAAATTTCATTATTCGGTCTCCTGAATTCCATACTCTTTCATTGTTTCAATGATTCGCTGACGTACTGTTGCAGCGATCTCAGGCGTCTTCATATCTTTATATTCCTCATAAAACATTGGTTTCATGAAAATAACCTTTGTAGTTACTTTACCTAATGATAAACTGTTAAAAGGTTTATAAGAATCAATTAATGTAACTGGAACTAATGGAGCCTTGGCACGTACCGCACTCTTAAAGCTTCCTGGTTTAAACTGCTGAACCTTATTTTTATTGTGGGCATATCCACCTTCTGAAAAAATAATAAAGCGCTTGCCCTCCTGAACCTCTTCTGTCATCTCATTAATAATCTTCATTCCCTGTCTTACATTGTCAATCTCAAGACGCTTCGCATCCAATAAATCAACAATTTCTCTCACTAGAAAGGAATAGGATTTCGCCTTATCCATTACAAAAGTACAAGGTCTGTCATGTGCAGAAATAATACCCAATGCATCATATTTTCCCTGATGATTTGGAAACATCACATACCCGCCCGTTTCAGGCAAATTCTCTGTTCCATAAGCTTCTGTAGTAATTTTACCGGATTTTTTCATATAAGAAACTGCTTTTCTTGCAAATCGATATCGATCTTCTGCAGAGTACTTTTCCGGATGGGAAGCCATCTTTCGCATCTTAGGAATCATATATGGCGCACGGGAAAGATTCATAAATATTACATAAAATAAACGAAACATAATTTACTCTCCCAACTGTTGTCATAAGTAAATTATACTGATTTTACTAAAAAAATACAATAAGAACTAAGATATTCCTATACAATTGCTATAAATGATACCATCCAAATTATCCATGGGTTATCTATCAATTGCATAATACGGTATCATAAGATGCTGTCCCTCATGAATGGTATCACTTGAAAGGTGATTTAACTGCTTTACCTCATTAATATATTCATTCTGATTCCTGTACTCGGAAGTCATATATTCATCAGCTATCGACCATAAAGAATCTCCATCCTGAAGACAGATACTTGTATAATACTTATTTGTCACTTCACTTTCACTGGCATTTGCGGTAAAGGAAGAGAGAAAAACAGCAATAAATAAAATTGTAATAATACTAATTATTGTAAATAATACAATTCTCCTGCGAGCTATTAACTGATTTTTCTTCATCGCTACTGTTCTTCTACTCATATCCATACCCTCTTTCTAAAAAAAATAATCAAGTCGAACCTCTGTTCTGTTATTATATTACAGCACGAACAAATGTTTGTCAATAGAAAATCGAACAAATTTTCGGAATATATGTTTGCTTTTTTATATTTCCTATGATATTATAAATAAAAAAGCGGGAGGACATATTATGTCATATGGAAAAATATCCGATAAGCAACGAGAAATTTTAGAATATATTAAGCAGGAAATATTAAATCGAGGATATCCCCCAGCAGTTCGTGAGATATGTGAGGCAGTCCATTTGAAATCCACATCTTCTGTTCACGCTCATTTGGAGTCTTTAGAGAAGAATGGTTATATTCGAAGAGATCCAACCAAACCAAGAGCTATAGAAATTGTAGATGAGAACTTTAATCTCACTCGCCGAGAAGTGGTAAATGTTCCTATTGTAGGAAGTGTAGCCGCTGGTCAACCCCTTCTTGCCGTAGAAAATATTACTAATTACTTCCCTATTCCAGCAGAATTTATGCCAAACCATGAGACTTTTATGTTAAAAGTAAAGGGTGAAAGCATGATTAATGCAGGCATTTTAGATGGAGACACCATCCTGGTAGAGCAGGTAAGCACCGCACGAAATGGAGACATGGTTGTAGCACTTGTAGATGATTCTGCCACAGTGAAGACATTCTACAAGGAAGACGGACACATCCGTCTGCAACCTGAAAACGATAACATGGATCCCATTATCGTAACTGACTGTGCCATCTTAGGCAAGGTATTTGGAGTATTCCGATTCTTCCGCTAATTATAATGATAGAACTCCTATAAAAAGAGTATGCAAAACCTGCATACTCTTTTTTATAAGATTTCTATCATCATTTCATAAACTACATCACTAATAATGCACACCATTTTCTTAAAGATTTTCCCCATTTGTTTCTATTACAGATTTATAGAATATTGCAGAATCCTTTAGAATTCTTTTCTGATTTCTGTAATCTACATAGATAAGGCCAAAGCGCATATCATACCCCTCAAACCATTCAAAATTATCCATGATAGACCAATAAAGATATCCTTCTACAGGAATTCCTTCTTCTACAGCTTTACGAAGTTCGAGAAGATAGCTATGGATGTAATCACTGCGTTGTGGATCATGTATTTTACCATCCATCATTACAAAGTCATTATTCGAGAATCCATTTTCGGTAAACAAAACAGGTAGTCCATATTTTTTAAATGCAAATTTTGCCATGTAATAAAGACTTTTAGAACGAATTGGCATTCCTATTTGAGATTTCGGATTTCCTGGATAAGTAAGTGGATTATTCATACCTGGAATGTCATAAAAATTTGCAGAACCATATACATTGCAAAAAATAAATCCAGTTTTTGATGGATAATTGTTAGATCTTCTTCTGAAAGTACGTTACTCATGGACTCTGGAGCTAATCCTTCCATTACCGGATCTAACCATCTTGACATTCCCATAAATCCTGCAACATCTGCAAATGTATAGTTGTATGCATCCTGTTCTTCTAAAGCTCCAGGAACTGGTTCCATAATAAGCCCCATAATGACAAATCCTATTTTAAGAGGCTGCTTTGCATTTTTTCGTAATTCCTGCACTGCTCGTCCATGACATAAAAGCATTCGTCTATAACTTGCATTTTCTGCTGTTTTATCATCCTTTTTGCCTGCTAATTCTAAATAATCATTAAATATACATTGCGGCTCATTTGTCGTAAACCAATATTTTACCCTGTCTGATAATGCTTCTGTCATTGTTTTTGCGAAAAAAGCAAAATCCTCGATTGTTTTGTCACTTAGCCAACCGCCCTGATCAAATACCCATTGTGGCATGTCAGAATGAAACAAAGTAACCATTGGCTGAATACCCGACTCAATCAGTGTATCTACCAAATCACAGTAAAATTTAATTCCTTTTTTATTCGCATAACCTTTTGAAGGAATAACACGACTCCAGCTGATTGAAAAGCGATAGGCTTTTAATCCAATCTCTTTCATTAGTGCAATATCTTCCTTCCAATGATGATAATGATCACAGGCCTCATGACAATTCTCATTTCTTTTGATTCGTCCAGCGGGCATATTATCCCATATAGATGCACTGCGTCCATCATCCAAATGACCACCTTCAATTTGTGTCGCTGCACTTGCAGCCCCCCAAATAAACTTATTTGAAAAACTCATTTTCTTACCTCCCGATCTATGGTTTGCATTCAAATGCATATGTTCCATTTTCGATTACTTGCTCATCACCACTAGGCAAACAAATAATTGCAGTCGTATTGGCAGGTATTGTTCCAAAAATCCGAATCACATCATCATTCTTTTCCCAACATACTTTGATTTCGCCTCTGGCACTGTCAAATTCTCCCTCTACTTTATTCAAAGGAACATCATATTCTGGAGCTATCTTAATCTTGTCATAGCCAATTCCGTCATTTTGAATTCCAAGCACTCTACGATATAAGAAATCTCCAACACATCCAAAAGCGTAATGATTGAAAGAACAATCAGCAATCGCTTCATCCTGACGTCTTGCATCCCAGTTCTCCCATAATGTAGTAGCACCATTTTCTACTTCATATAACCAAGAAGGACATTCTCTCTGGAACAATACTTTCCATGCAGTCTCTTTATATCCATAATCGCATAACACATCTAACATATGTGGAGTGGACATAAATCCCGTATCTAATCGATATCCATTATTTTCAATGAGCTCATTTAGTCTTTTAGCAAAATCTAACGCCGTCTCTTCCGAAACCATCTGATATTTTAATGCCAGGATATAATTCCCCTGCATTTCCTGACCAAGTTTATTATCTTTGGTTACATATTCTTCTGCAAAAGCCGCTCTCACTCTTCTAGCATATTTCTTATAAGTTGCAGCATTTTCTTCATATCCTAATATCTCTGATATTTCACTATACAAATCCGCAATATGAGCAAGTAAACTTGTATCCGCATAATTCATTGTCAAAAATGCAGAAGCTGGTCCATCTGAGAATCCTAATTCATTTACAACACTTGGTATGATCCAATCTCCAAAATGGAATCCAGAATTAATCAAAAAATGCTGATTTTCTAACTGACGACCTTCCATTTGCTCAATTTCAACATCTGGAGCTCCCACTGTATTGAAAGCGTTAGGTAATTCAAATGCAGCTTGTTCCATTGCTTTCATCCATTTACCCATTGCGTCATAATTCTCTCTCAATACCGAGATATCTCCATATAACTGATATAATTGCCAAGGTAATGTTAATATAACGTCTCCCCATCCAAGAGAACCTGCACTTGACTGGGAGATATAACTCTTAATCTGTGGAACGGTTCCAAATATTTGACCTTCCTTGGTCTGTTCCACACGAATACTTTTCAGCCAATCTTTATAGAATGCAGTCATTTCCTGATTGAATAAAGCAGTTGCTCCATATACTACTACATCACCTGTCCATCCCGCTTTTTCTCTTGTTGGGCAATCCGTTGGAATGGTAATATTATTCGTTCGCTGGCTCCAATAAATATTATGTTGTAATTGATTCATGTCTTCATTGGAGCATGAAAATGCCCCAGTAACCTTATTATCTGTACTAATAGCTAGAGCAGCAAACTGTTCTGTATCCCAGCTATCCCCTCCTTTTACGCGAATATAACGAAATCCGTGATATGTAAATTTAGGTTGATATACCTCGGTTTCATCACCCTTACAAATATATTCATCTCTCTGTGCTTTGCTTTTAGAGTCTGAAAATACATAGAAGAAGTTACCCTCTTTGTCTAATGTTTCTCCATGCTCAAACGTAATTACTTCGTTCTCTTTTCCATGAATTTCAACTCGAATGATTCCGGCAAGGTTCTGCCCGAAATCAACTAACAAATCTCCATTAGGTGCAGTCCATACTCTCTTTGCTGGTACTTCTTTGAAAACACGTACCCCTGGATAATTCTGTGCTTCAAGTAATTGATCGGCATCGTTTTTCACAAGAACAGTTTTCCAATTATTTTCTATATAAGATATTACAGAAGGATCTCCATCATCTTTTCTAGCATCATATTTTTCTCCTAAAAAAAGGTCTGCCACTCTTACAGGTCCATCATAGGAATATTTCCAACTTTCATCACTTTGGATTGTCTGTTCTTCCCCATTTTCATATTGAATTACTAATTTAAAAAGTAATCCTGGCACTTCTCCATATTCGCATCCTCGTCCAATTGCGATTTTCCCTTTATACCAACCATCTGCAATGGTAACCGAAACTGCATTCTCATTCTGAAGTAAACCATCAACACCATATACTTGATAATGAATTCTCTTATCATAAGTCGTAAATCCTGGATTCAATAACGTATCTGTAATTTCGCTTCCATTGATTTTAACATCATAAATTCCATGAGCTGTTACATATAATCTTGCTCGTTTGATTCCAGTGTCACAAGAAAATGTTTTTCTCAAACGAACAGCTGGATCATATGGTTCCAATGGCAGCTCTTCCAGTATGTCCCCCTCAAGTCTCATCTCTACAGCTTCTCCACGCATCATTGCTTCCACTGTATTATTCCATTCCTTATACGCTGTATCTAAGGGATTTGTAGTAAGCTGAGGGAGCCTTTCTGGTTCAATCCATTTTGTATTCCACTCACTGGTATCCATGAATGCAGTCTCAAAAAAACATTCTTCTCCTTGTACGGATTCCGTTTTATTATTCCATACTGTAATTTGATAACTATAACGTGTACACGACTCTAATTCCTGTCCATCATAGATAATTCCAATTGTGTCATTACTCTTAACTACTTTACTATCCCATACTACTTCTGTTCCTTCTTTTAGAACAATCACTTGGTATGCGACTTGATAAATATCATTTCTGCCATCTTCTAATTTCCATGAAAATGAAGGCTTCTGCACAGTTATTGAAATTGGATTTACCATAGATTCACATGTAACATTAATTACTTTCATAAATAAATCTCCCATTGCTCATTTTTATATAAATTTATCAATTACTTAC
>CAZYYO010000002.1:0-78970 GCA_964650965.1 uncultured Lachnospiraceae bacterium
TTATTAATTAAGAATAAATACTTTATCTTAATTGCATTATTCTATATCTTAATGTATGTTCAGACAGGTATCGCCAGCGTAGGTGCATATTACTGTACATATGTACTGGGCAATGATTCTCTGTTAGGAGCATTTAGTGCAGCAATGATGGTTCCAATGATTATTGGTCTGGCATTTACACCGGCACTGGTTAAGAAATTCAAGGGAATGTATAAGGTTAATCTCTATGGATATATTGCAGCAATTGTGTTCCGTGTTGGATTTATCGTAGCAGGTTATGCAATGAATGTGCCTATTATGTTAGTATTCTCAGCACTTGCAGGCTTATGCACCAGCCCGGTAACAGGTGATATTAATGCATTAATCTCTGCAGCAAGTGAGTATACAGTTCGTACACAGGGCAAGCATATTGAAGGTGCTATGTTCTCATGCTCCTCTCTTGGAATTAAGATTGGTAGTGGTATTGGAACAGCATTATGCGGAATTCTGTTAGATTTAGGTGGATATGTAAATGGTGCAGCTCAGCAGCCGGCATCTGCAATTGGAATGCTTCAGTTCATGTATCTGTGGTTCCCAACCATCGCCATCATCTTAATTGCAATCATTATGCATGCTATGAAGGTTGAGAAGGCAAATGCAGATTGGGATGCAGCTCACGGAGTAAAATAAACATTTATTGTAAGTACTATCTTACAAATAACAAAAGGTAACAATGTAACCAAGGAAGGAGCTGGCTTTTCATAAAAAGAGCCAGCTTTTCCCATACAAACAAGGAAAATCGAGCCATTTCATGGGGGATATGGGGTGGTTGAAAATGGAAAGGAGAAGGAGACAATATGATCAAACAAAATTTTAACCATGATTGGGAGTTTTGTAAGGGCAGCATGTCTATGATGGCTGCATTAACAGGAGGAAGCACCTTTGAGCCAGTACAGCTTCCACATGATGCCATGGTGCACGAAGAAAGAACACCGGAGACCAAGAACGGGGCACAGACAGGGTTCTGGCCAGGCGGCGATTATACCTATAAGAAGACCATTGATGTTCCCAAGGAATGGGAGCAGCTGGAAGTTATGCTGGAATTTGAAGGTGTATACGAGACAGCCATGGTCTATGTGAATGATAAATTAGTTGCCACACAGCTCTATGGCTACTCTAATTTCTATGCACCACTGAATAAATATTTAAATTACGGAGAGAAAAATGAGATTCTGGTAACAGCCAATAACAGTGCCGAGCGAAACAGCCGCTGGTACAGTGGCAGTGGTATTTATCGAAATGTTAATCTGCTGATTGGGGAACGGATTCATATTCAGCCGGATGGGGTGAAGATTACCACACCACAGGTGGATGAGCAGCTGTCAGTGGTTGAGATTGCAGTTTCCTTGAAGAATATTACCAGAAATAGAGAGAAGCTTCGTGTAGAAACCACCATTCTTAGAGAAGGAAATATCATAGCGGTTGACAACAGGAATGTTACCATGTTTATGGAAGCTGAGGAAGAGGTACACCAGAGTATTGCAATTGCCAATCCAGACCTGTGGGATTGTGAACAGCCTAATTTATATGAATGCCAGGTTAAGATATTTGCAGGAAATGAAGTCTTAGACTGCGTTGGTGAGACCTTCGGTATCCGCAGCCTAAGCCTGGATGTACAACGGGGATTATGTATCAATGGCAAGCAGGTGAAGCTGCGGGGAACCTGTATCCATCATGATAATGGTGTGATTGGTGCAACAACCCTTCAGAAGGCAGAAGACCGCAGATGCCGTCAGATGAAGGAGGCCGGCTTTAATAGTATTCGAAGTGCCCATCATCCAATGAGTAAGGAGATGCTGTCTGCCTGTGACCGTTACGGTATGCTGGTAATGGACGAGCTTTCCGATATGTGGACCAAGCACAAGAATCCCAACGACTATGCCCTGCATTTTCAGGAGCATGTAGAAGAAGAGGTTATTCGGATGGTACATAAGGATTATAACCATCCCTGTGTTATCTTGTATTCTGCAGGAAATGAAATCCCGGATTTGGGAAATGATGCCGGTGCCCAGATGAATCGTAAGATATGCAATCTGTTCCACCAGTTGGATGCTTCTCGCTATACCACCAATGCGATTAACGGAATGCTGGCATTGGGAGGCAAGATGGGATTAATTATCCAGGACATTATGGCACAGCAGGCCAAGGAAGCCAAAGGGGACTCCGGAGATAGCAAGGGAGAAGAAGGTGCCAGTGCCTTGAATTCCATGATGGCGTTAATGGTAGGACCGGCAGCAGATGCAATGGCTTGTCATCCAATTATGACAGAGACCATTGAGGAGGCATCTCAGGCAATGGATATTATTGGATTAAATTACCTGACAGGACGCCATGTCCTAGAGCATGAGCTCCATCCAAATCAGACCGTATTAGGTACCGAGACCTTCCCGGCAGATATTGTTCGTCTGTGGGATATTGTTGAGAATAACAACCATGTATTGGGAGATTTCACCTGGACCGGGTATGATTATCTGGGAGAAGCAGGCTGTGGAGAATTCTATTATGATGGTAATCAGAATTTCAATGGCGTATTTCCTGATAGAACGGCATATATTGGCGATATTAACCTGATTGGCTACAGAAGACCTATCAGCTATCTGCGAGAGATTGTGTATGGACTTCGCAAGGCTCCTTATATTGCAGTAGAACGGGTAGACAAATATGGTATGCCTCATTCACAGACAGCATGGATGCTGAAGGATAATGTTGCCAGCTGGACCTGGCCAGGCTATGAAGGTAAGCCTGCAAATGTAGACGTGTACAGCAGCGGAGATGAAGTAGAGCTGTTTTTAAATGGCAAGTCTCTGGGCAGAAAGCCGGCAGGTGCAGCCAATGATTTTACAGCCAGCTTTGCACTTACCTATGAGCCGGGAGAGCTGCAGGCTGTCAGCTATGTAAATGGACAGGAAAGCGGCATTGACGTGCTAAAGACAGCAAAGTCGGAAGTACAGATGGTATTAGAATGTGAAGAAACCAAGCTGGCAGCTGATGGAGATGACCTGGCATTTATTACCGTGAAGTTAGAGGATGACAATCATATTGAGAACATCTTTGCCCAGAAGACAGTGACGGTTCAGGTAGAAGGTGCCGGAGTACTTCAGGGCTTTGGAAACGCCAATCCAAGATGTGAAGGAAGCTATGACGACACGTCATGGTCAACCTTTGATGGAGAGGTTATGGCAGTGGTACGGGCAGGTAGAGAACCGGGAGAAATTAAGGTTACCTTTACCGCAGAAGGATGTGCTGCCAAGACACTGACCCTACCAGTAGAGGCTGTATCATAAATGAAATAAACAGTGTGTATCCAAAAAAACAAAATCCCCGTCTAGCCAGATAGGGATTTTTGCTGTAAATGATTGGGAAAACAACCAAATGGGATGCACATATCTGATAGAGTATGATACTATAATATGGCATGATAATAAGTAATCTAAGGAGCAGAAAATGAATCAAAAGAAAAACAAAGGAAAGCATGGAATTCTGATCATTCTTCTGGTGGTTGTCTTGTGTGCCTGTGGTATATTAGCAGGTCTGCTAGCAGTACGGAATCAATCCCTTGAAAAGGATAATGGAAAGCTGACATCTCAGGTAAGCTCCATGAAGAAGCAGCAGGATGGACAAGATGCCATGATTCAGGAGTTAAATCAGCAAATTAAGGAACTGAATGAAACACCAGAGGATACCAAGAATCCTACAAAGGATTCTCAGTTTAGGGGAAAATATCCAGATCTTTATGCCTATGAGAAAGGGCAGGAGGATAAGAAGACGGTATATCTTACCTTTGATGATGGACCAAGCGACTTAACCCCGAAGGTGCTGGATGTATTAGATCGATACAATGCCAAGGCAACCTTTTTTGTTGTATACACAGAGGATGCACAGTATACAAAATACCTGCAGGAAATCGTAGACCGGGGACATACTCTGGCAATTCATTCCTATACACATAAATATAATGTGATCTATCAGTCACAGGAAGCCTATCTGAATGATTTATCTAAGGTGTTCGACTGGGTTTATGATAATACCGGTGTTCGCCCAAGTCTGTATCGTTTCCCAGGAGGAAGTACCAGAGCCGGTTATCAGCTGGTGAACGGTGTGAATCCCGAACTTACCAGACGAGGCTTTACATATTATGACTGGAATGTAAGCTCTGGAGATGGCAGTAATCTAACCACTGCAGAAAACGAGATAGAAAATGTATGCAACAACGTGAAGCTGTATGACACTCCGGTGGTTCTTATGCACGATGGAGCTGGAAAAACAGAGACCCTAAAGGCACTGCCCACCATATTGGAGAAATTGTCTAAGGAAGGCTGTGACTTTAAAGCTCTAAATGATGATATCGAACCGGTACAGTATACGTTGAAAAAGAAGTAGGGACAGGATGAATAGAACAGAAAAGAAAGCTTTTGATAAAGAACTAATGGGACTGGCACTTCCCCTGGCAATGCAGGCACTATTAACGGCACTGGTTGGTGCATCAGATGCCCTGATGTTAGGAAGACTATCCCAGGATGCGGTAGCAGCAGTATCCCTGGCAAATCAGATATCCTTTATTTTATCCATTTTAAATGGAGGAATGATAGGGGCGATTGGTATTCTGGTTGCCCAATATTGGGGAAAGAAGGATTTCTCTAATGTACAGCATTATATGAGTATGGCAACACGGTATGTGGCAGCATGCTCCTTTCTCTTTTTCGCATTGGCATTTTTGATTCCTCAGCAGCTTATGGGAATTTTTACCCCAGATGCCAATCTGATACATATTGGGGCTGAGTACCTTCGAATTGTAAGCTTCTCATACTTTTTCTCCGGAGTCAGCCAGGTTTATTTAATGATGATGAAAATAGGCGGAAGAGCCAAGATTAGCGTGTGGATTTCTGCTATGACCGTAATCGTAGATATGACCTTGGACTTTTTCTTGATTTATGGCTTTGGCAAGATTCCATCCCTTGGGGCAAATGGCTCTGCTTATTCAACCATAGCGGTAGAAGTGATAGCATTTCTGTGGGTTGTAATTGAGGCTAATCAGAAGGACCATGTCCATCCTACAGCAAAGAGCCTGTGCATTTTCACCAAACAGTCTGAGATTGATGTATGGAAGCTGGCACCGGCAATGCTGGCAAGTGGAATCTCCTGGGGGCTTAGTATTTCCGTCCATTCTTTTATTATGGGACATCTTGGATCAGATGCCACAGCCGCGTCTTCGATTACAGGGGTTACCCAACAGCTGATTCAATGCTTGACCCATGGGTTATCTAGTGGTGCAGGCATTATGATTGGGCAGCTGCTGGGACAGAACCTGCTGGATAAGGCGAAGCAGTATGGACGAAGATTTTGGACAGTGTCCACTATGGCAGGTGTCTTTAACTGTATTGTATTAGTCATCATAGGGCCACTTATTTATAAATTCTATCTGTTAGAACCGCAGGCCCAGAAATATTTGGTACAAATGCTAATCTTCAGTGCACTGTATATGGTAGCATATGCATACAATACAATTATTGTATGTGGTGTATTTCCAGCAGGCGGAGATGCAGGCTATGATGCTATTAGTGTTATGATTGCAACCTGGTGCTTTGCAATTCCAGTGTCGTTAGTGGGATGCTTTATTTTCCACTGGCCGGTGATGCTGGTTTATGTTGTCATGTGTGCAGATGAAATTGTAAAGGTTCCATTTCTTGCATGGAGATATCGCAAGTATATCTGGGTGAAGAATTTGACACAATAGAAATAGGAAGAACACATAAGCAGGAGGTGGAGATATGAATCAGAATCAAATGGAGTCAGTAGACGGCAATGCTTCCGCCCTTCGGGAAGAACGAGTAGCTAAAACAAAGACATTAATAGAGGAAAAGGGACATCCTCTGCATTTGTTCTCGTCAGAAAATCAGGCGTTTGAACAACTGCTAACCCTGGCTAGAAATGCGATGCAGGTAAAAGCGCTAGGAGAAGATATCTTACAGGAAATCAGTGAAATCTCCATTCATTATGCTAAAAAAGGGGACTTGCTTTATCCCTTATTAAAGGTTCGCTATGAGATATCAGGACCCTCTGATGTTATGTGGACCATGGATGATGAAATCCGGGGGGAGTTTTCTGACTTAATCAAAGCAAAGAACCGGGATGAAGCATGGCACACCAGGATGGAAGCGGTGCTTGATAGAATGGAAGCAATGATTCGAACAGAAACCAATGTGCTGTTTCCCAACTGTGCAGCTAATTTCACCAGGGAGGAGTGGATTGGAATCTATTTTGATCAGAAGGATTATCCCCAGTGCCTGGGCGTACCACAAGAGAACTGGCAGGTGGCAGAGCAGAACAAACCCGCCAGCAAAGCTTCTGTTACATCCCAGGAGATTGTTATGGCCGGTGGCCATATGACCATAGAACAGCTGACAGCATTGTTGAATACAATTCCTATGGAAATCACCTTTGTAGATGCAGACAATATCAATCGATTCTTTAACGAAGGCCCCAAGGACTTTAAGAGACCACAGATGGCTATTGACCGGGAGGTGTTCTCCTGCCATCCACCCAAGGTAGAAGCCCAGGTTAGAAGAATCATTGAAGAATTTCGGGCAGGCACACTAGATGAGCTTCCTATCTGGATGGAGAAGAACGGGAAATGTATGCTGGTAAAATATATGGCGGTACGAGATGGAAACAACCAGTATCTTGGTACGCTGGAGTTGGTGCAGGATATGGGATTTGCTAAGGAGCATTTTCTAAAATAAAAAGACGGAGGAAAAACAAAATGTTAAAAGGTAAAGTAGCAGTGGTAACAGGTGGAACTAGAGGAATCGGATACGCGATCGTGAAAAAATACCTGGAAAATGGAGCAAAGGTTGTATTATTTGGTTCCAGAGAAGAAACGGTGGAAAAAGCACTTAGTGCTCTGAAGGAAGAAAATGAACAATGGGAAGTGGAAGGAGCCTGGCCTAATTTAAAAGACGGGGATGCGGTAGCAGCAGAACTTCAAAAAATCAAAGAAAAGTATGGAAGAATTGATATTCTTGCTAATAATGCAGGTGTTTCAGATTCTACACCAACACAGGCATGCACTACGGCACATTTTAAAGAAGTGATGGATTTAAATGTTAATGCCATTTTTAATGCAGTTCAGCCAGTAGTTAGCATTATGAAAGAGCAAGGGGGCGGATGTATTATCAGCACTAGCTCCATGGTTAGCAAATATGGACAGCCCGGAGGAGTTGTGTATCCTACCAGTAAGTTCGCTGTAAATGGTCTTACCACATCCTTAGCAAGAGAGTTAGGACCCTTCAATATTCGGGTAAATGCGGTAGCTCCTGGTATTACAAGAACCGATATGGTGGCAGCACTTCCAGACGAAGTGATTCAGCCGTTAATCGCAACCATTCCCCTTCGCCGTGTAGGTGAGCCGGAGGATGTTGCCAATGCGTTCCTCTTCCTGGCCAGTGACCTTGCCAGCTATGTGACGGGAGAAATTTTGTCGGTGGATGGTGCAACTATTTGCTAGGGCATGCAAATAAAGCTAGTAAATAAAGTTTTATATCATATGGCGCCTGTATTCTGCAGGCGTCATATTGTATGTATTTTTAAATATTTTATAGAAATGCGTTTTGTTGGTAAACCCAAGACGAATACCAATATCAGTTATGTTTTCCCGAGTAGTGATTAGTAAGTTGGCAGCTTCCTTCATGCAAAATGTCATACCAAAATCAAATAAGGGAAGACCGGAATATTTTTTTACAATTTCATTAAGATATGTTCCGGAATAATTTAATTCATGTGCTAATTCATTTCTGGCAATTCTTCCATTTGTCTTTTCCATAACAGAAACAATCTGCGTATATAAGAGATACTCTGCGTCTGAACCAATACGAACAGGAGTGGTACTGTAATTATCAGGAACAGACAAGTAGGAAAACAGTTCTATCACTTTGCTCTTTAGGTAAATAGAAGAGCCAACCGAAGGGGAGAACATGGTTTTTGTTATCGAATCAAAAATGGAGTACACATGATCAGTGAGAGAATTGTGATCACGATTTGGAATAAAATCCACATAATCCTTGTCCATATCTTTATAGGAACCAAGCTTTGTGTGTAGAAAGTCCATTAGAGCTGATTTAGGACGGCTTTTTTCAACCGTAAAAAAATCCAAACATAAATCGTTGTAAATAGATTCTACAAAGTCTGTAGACAATTGAAGAAATGCAACACGAAAGTCAGAGCTGTATTCTTCTGCATGTACTACATTCTTATTAATAATATAACAGCTGCCTTTGGTATATAGGTGTCTGCTATGTTCAATATTTATAAAAATAGAACCATCCAAAACGAACATAAACTCGATAAAGTCGTGTTTATGGGGTTTGTTGGCGGAGAGAGATTCTTCAAGCTCATCTTTAGGCAAGGAACTATGCATGGATCCAAGAGGATTTATATAAGTGTTGGTAAAGTGATTATCTTCATCTGTCAACTTCATGCTACAGATAATTAATTGAAGATCAACATTCATTGTATAGCAGGAAGTCATGGTATGCTTTGTGTTGTCATAGCCAGGAATGAATTCTTCAATCAGTTGAAGTTGGTCATCAGTATGAAAAGTTGAGTCGAAAAACATAATATACTCCAATCGAATATGATACTAAAACATAAAATGAGTGTCATATGTGTTATTTTAATATCAGATATAACACTATATAATGTTAGTATAAGATTCCCGTGATTAGAAATCAAGTGATTTTGGAGGTTAGAATGAAGAAGATTGATTTTGGAAAAGATTGGAAGTTTCGATATACCAATGGTACGTGGCTTGATGTAATACTTCCTCATGATGCACAGTTATTAGAGAAAAGGCAAAAAGATGCACCAGGTGGAAGTGGACATGGATTTTTCCCAGGGAATGTCTATGAATATGAAAAAAGATTTATAGCAGAAGAAAACTGGAAAGATCAGCATGTAGAATTGTTGTTTGAGGGAATTTATAAGGATGCAACCGTATCCATGAATGGACAGCAAATCGCATGTCATAAATATGGATATACACCTTTTCGCGTGTCCTTAGATGAATATCTTATATATGGACAGGAAAATGTGTTAGAGGTTGTGGCAGATAATTCCAAACTTCAAAATTCCCGGTGGTATACTGGCGGCGGTATTTTTAGACCAGTTTCACTTTTAGTGGGTGCAAAAAATAATATCCCATGGCAGGGAGTTCATATTTCTACATTGGATATTAATCCGGCTAAAATTCTTGTGGAAACCCAGGTAGAGACTGGTGATGTGGAAATCGAAATTTTAGACCAGGGCAAGGTGATTGCCAAGACTCAGGGAACAAGAGCAGAAATTGCAGTAGATCATGCACAGTTATGGAGCGAAAATTCCCCATATCTGTACGAAGCAAAAGTGACTTTAAAGAATCATGGTGAGATTCAAGATGAGGTCGTAGAAACTTTTGGAATTCGTACATTATCCTGGAGCCCAAAAGGTTTTTTGGTAAATGGAAAAAATACACTTTTAAGAGGCGGATGTGTTCACCATGATAACGGAATTATTGGTGCCACAAGCTATGCAGAAAGTGAGTGGCGTCGTGTTCGTATATTAAAAGAGCAGGGGTTTAATGCCATTCGTGTTTCCCATAATCCTGCTGCTACAGCAATGCTTGATGCCTGTGATTATTACGGAATGTATGTCATGGATGAAACTTTTGACATGTGGTATTTAAGAAAAACAAAATATGATTATGGAATGAATTTTAAAGAATGCTGGAAGGATGATACCAAGGCCATGATTGACCGTGACTTCAATCATCCATCCGTTGTTATGTATTCCATTGGTAACGAAGTGTCAGAACCTGGAAAACCAGATGGCGTTCAGATGGGAAAAGAAATCATTTCTTTTGTAAAGTCCATGGATGAAACAAGAGCAGTTACAGGTGGAATGAATCTCATGCTTATGACCAATTATTCCAAAGGAAAAGGCCAGTATGACAATGTAGATGAAGAGCAAAAGGCAGAGGCTGATGGAACAAAACAGGAAGGAAAAGATCCGAAAAACGGAAGTTTGCTTTTTAACACAATCGCATCTTTTGTTGGAGCAGGAATGAACAAAGCGGCTAATTCAGATCAGGCGGATCAGGTTACAACACCAATTTTAGATGCATTGGATATTGCGGGTTACAATTACGCCAACGGCAGATATCCCATGGAAGGAGCAAAACATCCAAATAGAATCATTGTTGGAAGCGAGACTTTCCCATATGAAATTGGAAAGAACTGGGATATGGTAAAAAAATATCCATATCTTATTGGTGACTTCATGTGGACTTCCTGGGATTATTTGGGGGAGGCTGGAATTGGCGCTTGGAGCTACACTGGAGGCATGCCTTTTAACCGACCATATCCATGGATTTTGGGTGGAGCAGGCGTTATCGATATTCTGGGAAATTCTGATGCAAGTTGCGGTCTTGCAAGAGTTGTTTGGGGTATCACGAAAAAGCCGGTCATTGGAGTTCGCCCAGTAAACCATCCGGGAGTAAGAGTATCCAAATCCGTTTGGCGTGGAACCAATGCAATGGAAAGCTGGTCCTGGAAAAACTGCGATGGTAATAAAGCCCTGATTGATGTTTTCGCAGATGCAAATACGGTGGAACTTAAAATCAATGGAAAATCCAAAGGAAAGAAAAAAATCAAAGAGTATCAGGCGATGTTTAAGACAAAGTATGAGTCTGGAACCATTGAGATTATTGCTTACGATGAACAAGGCACCCAAATTTCAAGTAGCAGCTTATGTTCTGCAACGGGTAACAATCAGATTGTAGTGACTCGTGAGAAAAACACATATAAAGATAGTGATATTGCGTACTTTAAGATTGAGGTTCAGGGAGAGAATGGAATTGTTGAATCTAATGAGGATCGCAAATTAAAAGTAAGTGTAGAAGGTGGGGAACTATTAGGTTTTGGAAGTGCAAATCCTTGCACCGAGGAACAGTATCATACTGGTGAATTCACCACTTATTATGGAAAAGCACAGGCCATTGTAAGAATTACAGATGCGTCTGCTTTTAAAATAAATGTGACTAGTTTATAAAAAGCTTTTTACAAAAATGGAGGGTAACATGAGCAAAAAAGAAAAGCTAAACGAAAAAGGAGTACCATACGGTGCTAGACTAAAGATGCCAATTTGGTTTGGGGTAATATGGTCATCACGAGGAATTTCTGCAGGTATTGCAGCAATTATGATGATGCAGATTTCCTTTTATTGTACAGATATTTTAGGATTGAATGCAGCTATCATTGGAACATTATTTTTAGTATCAAAGATTATTGATGCTTTTACAGATCTGGGATTTGGATTTATTTTAGATAAGACACACACCAAATTAGGTAAGGCTCGTCCTTATGAATTGTTTATTATTTTGGAATGGCTGTTTATGGTAATGCTTTTTAATGCACCTAAATTTGGAGTTACAGGTCAGTACGTATGGATTTTTATCATGTATGTTCTTGTAAATGCAGTTTGTGCAACAGCTCTTGGTGGAATTGATTCTGTTTATCTTGCAAAGGTATTTACCACACATGAAAATCAGATTTCAGCAATGTCAATTAATGGTTTTGTAGTAATGTTTGTTAGTATTGTATTCAATATCGTATTTCCACAGTGGCTGGCATCCGGTGGAACAACACAGGCTGGTTGGGCTGCACTTACTATCCCTATGGGAATTGGACTTTCTATTATTGGTATTCTTAGATTTATCTTCTGTAAAGAAGTGGCTGTAGAAGAGACCACAGGTGAAGCCAATAAGCAAAAGAGCACGAATGACCTTTCGATAAAGGATTCCATGAAGCTGTTAGGAAAAAATAAATATTTGTTTATCATTGTGGCGCTGATGCTGTTAACCTTCTGGGTAAATAACATGCAGACAGCTACTGTTTATTATTTCAAATATATTGTTGGCGATATTACTCTGCAGGGAACGGTTGCAATTACATCTATGATTGTTGTTCCAGCCCTTGTAATATTCCCTATTCTCTCTAAAAAAATTGGAACGACAAAGATTCTTCAAATTTGTTCCCTGCTTGGAGCCGTTGGCCTTTTCATTCGTACCATTGGTGGAACAAACCTTTCTACATTGATTGTTGGTGGTATTTTCATGGGAATTGGAACGCTTCCAATCAGTATGATGATTAATACATATTTAATTGATTGTATGGATTACGGTGAGTGGAAGACAGGAGTTCGTATTGAGGGACTTGTAGCTTCTATTGCAAACTTTGCAAGTAAAGTTGGAAATGGTATTGCACTGGGATTTGTAGGTCTGGTTATGGGATTAGCCGGATATAACGGATTAGCAGAGACACAGTCAGCAACCGCTAATGGAGCTATTATTTTCTTATATAATATTCTTCCAATGATTCTGTTTGCAGTTATGTTTATATTATCTCTATTCTATAAAGTAGATTCTATTCGTCCTCAGATGGATGCGGATTTAAAGAAAAAGCATGAAGCAGCATAAAATGGAGAAAGAAATGCAAATGTCCATTCATTCTCTGGAGAGATACATGGATTTAATGGCGGTGAAAAGAAAAAAGCCGCAAAGATGAATATAGAATTTCTTAAAAAATCACTGTTTTTTAAAAAAATAGTGATTTTTTATTAATTTAAGGGTATAATATTTCAATAAATGAAAAGGAGTGGATCATATGGAACCATATAAGGCAAAAAAATTACCATTAGAATATCATATTGACAAAGAAATGTTACGTCTTGCGTCAGAGGCAAATGCTAAATATGGAGAATACAAATCTTTGTTAAATACTTTAGAGTTCGATGCAAACTTCTTTCTTGATTCGGTGTTATTAACAGAGAGTTATAAATCTACTCAAATTGAGGGAACTCAAATTTCTCAGGATGAAATGTACTATTTAAAATATATGGAGATCACAGATGACAATCGGGAAATTCAGAACTTGAAAAGAACGATTGAATATGCAGAAAAAGAAATACAAGAAGGAAGTAAAATTAGTTATGAGCTAGTGAATCATATGCATCATATCATTCTAGATAGTGTGCGAGGTTCGAATAAAACACCAGGTAAAATTAGAACAACACAAAATTGGATTGGATCCAAAGGCGTTAATATCGAAGGAGCTACTTTTATACCGCCGATTCCAGAGGAAGTTTATGGACTATTGATCAATTTGTATGAGTATATGAATGATGAATTTGTTGATCCATTATTAATCAATGTTGCATTATCGCATATGCAGTTTGAAACAATTCATGCTTATAAAGATGGAAATGGAAGAGTGGGAAGGGCATTGATACCTGTACAAATGGCTCTTCTTGATCAGGACAGACCAATACTTTACATGTCAGAAATATTGGAATTATATAAGCCAGCTTATCAAAGAAATCTAATGGAATGTAGAAGGGGAAATGTATTAGGATACATTAAATTCTTTTTACAATGTATTATTGATCAATGTAATTCCTATATTTTTAAAATAGAAAGAATCAAAGAAATTTATAGGGAAGACATGAAGAAAATCGAGCAAATAAAGGGAAATTCAGTATATCGTATCATGCCAGTTCTGATGAAACAAATTGTCTTTACCAAAAAGGAAGTACAGGAATTATCAGGTGTTTCGGTTAATGTTGTATCAAATATTATAAATCAATTAGTAGATTTAAAAATAATAAATCCAGATAGTTCGGTTGTAAAAAAAGGGTATAGATATCAAAGGATTTATGACATTTTTGTGGGTACAGGGGATTATTGATAATGGTAATTTTCAAAAGAACCTTACAAGAATGTAAGAATAAGCCGGAAAATGTAAGCCAAATCTATGGCTGGCATTTTCCGGCTTTGTTATACTTGCAATGTAAGATGAATATGACAGATAATGTTTCTAATAGAAGCATTCAAAAAAATAGGAGGCAGCTATGGCAATCTTAAAGGTAAACAATTTGAAGAAGGTATATACCACCCGTTTTGGTGGGAATCAGGTACAGGCATTAAGTGATATTAATTTCTCCGTAGATGAGGGGGAATATGTGGCAATTATGGGAGAGTCCGGTTCTGGCAAGACCACACTTCTTAACATACTTGCATCACTGGATAAACCAACCAGCGGAGAAGTAATGTTAAATGATAAGAATATTGTAGGAATCAGAGAAAAGGAAATTTCCAAATTCAGGAGAGAAAATCTGGGCTTTGTATTTCAGGATTTTAATTTGCTGGATAATTTCTCACTGAAGGACAATATTCTTCTTCCCCTGGTACTGTCCCATATGGATGTGCAGGAGATGGAACAACGGTTGGAGCCAGTGGCGAAGAAGCTGGGCATAACAGAGCTTCTTGGAAAATTCCCATATGAGGTATCCGGTGGACAGAAGCAGCGTACAGCAGTAGCACGTGCCATTATTACCAGACCACAGCTGATTTTGGCGGATGAACCAACCGGTGCATTGGATTCCAAGTCTACAGATGATTTACTTACCTTATTTAATGAGATTAATGAGGATGGACAGACCATACTTATGGTTACCCATAGTACCAAGGCGGCCAGTCACGCCAATCGCGTTTTGTTTATAAAGGATGGAGAGGTGTTCCATCAACTGTATCGGGGCAATATGACCAGTGAGGAGCTATATGTACGCATTTCCGATACCCTGACAATGCTTACGACAGGTGGTGAGTTAAATGAATAATATGTATTTGAAATTATCCACTACCAATATGAAGAATAATCGGCAATTTTATCTGCCTTATCTTCTTATGGGAATTATTACAGTAACCATGAACTATACCATGGTGGCATTGAATAACAACAAGGGATTAGAGAAGATTCCAGGGGTGATGGACCTTCGTATGATTCTGGTACTGGGAACCTATGTGATTGGAATCTGTTCTGTAATCTTTCTGTTTTATACCAATAGCTTCATTATGAAGCGAAGAAAGAAGGAACTGGGAGTATACAACATCCTGGGAATGGAGAAGAAGCACATTGCAAGACTTCTTCTGGCAGAAACCTTAATTCAGGCATTGGTCTCTATCGTTCTTGGTCTTATTGTTGGTATTGCATTTAATAAGCTGATGATGATGCTGTTATATAAGCTCACTGGCTTTGAAAATTCCGTAGAGTTTGAAATTTCATCCATCGGAATTCGGGGAACCGTGATTTTGTTCGCTATTATTTATCTCGTGATATACATTTACGACCTGATGCAGGTACAGCTGTCGAAACCCATCGAATTGCTTCATGGGGGAAATGTAGGTGAACGGGAGCCTAAGACCAAGCTGCTTCTGGCAATTATCGGTATTGGATGTATCGCAGCAGGCTATTATATTGCCACTACAACGAAAAATCCCATGAGTGCACTGGTGCTGTTTTTTGTTGCAGTTATACTTGTCATTGCAGGAACTTATGCATTATTTACTGCAGGAAGTATTGTATTATTGAAAATGCTTCGGAAAAATAAAGCATATTATTACCAAAGTGCTCATTTTACATCTGTTTCAGGAATGATGTATCGAATGAAGCAAAACGCAGTGGGACTGGCGAATATCTGTATCTTAAGTACCATGGTACTGGTTATGGTGTCCACAACCGTTAGTATGTTTATCGGAGTAGAGGATGAACTGGATTCCCGCTATGCAGCAGAAATTGCAGTAACCGGATATTATGATACCAGTATTAGTGAGGCTAAACAGGATAAGCAGGTATTAGTGGATAAGCTGGAGGAAACCATTCAAAGCAGTGGAAGAAGTATTACAGATGCCAGCTATTACTACAGCCTAACCATGGTAGGTCTGTTAAATCAGGGGGATTTTGTTGTAGATGATTCCCTGGGGGGAACTTATGCCATTGATAATGCAGCCATGATAACCTGTATGACATGGGATGACTATCAGCTGATGAATCCAGAGAATGGAAAGAAGTTGTCCAAACCCCAGGACGGACAGGCCATTATAGTGGGAAGCAGGGATTATAACCAGAGCACCTTTACCCTGGATGATTTGACAATTCCTGTAGAACATGCGTATCAATTTGATGATATTGATACAGATGAGATCACATACTTGGATAGTATGAGCGGAATCTATTATCTGATACTCCCTCAAGATGCTATGCTAGATACCATCTATCAGAAACAAAGAACCATAAGCCCAGAGCGGTCACAGACCTACCATCTGAATATGAATGTAAATATTGACGGAACAGGGGAAGAGAAGCTACTCTGCGATCAACAGGTAACAGATATGATAAATAGTATATCTGCACCAGGTGCATCCATAGGACATTACAGCTATGCATATGTAGAATGCCGCCAGCTGAATCAGGCAGATTTCTATACCATATACGGAGGACTATTCTTCATAGGATTGTTCCTGGGCAGCATGTTCCTGCTGGTTACCGTACTGATTATCTTCTATAAGCAGATATCCGAGGGCTATGAAGATAAGGAACGCTTTGCAATCATGGAAAAGGTAGGAATGAGCAATCAGGAGGTAAAGGCAACCATTTCCAGCCAGATAAGAATTGTATTCTTCCTGCCACTGATTACAGCCTGTATCCATGTATTTGCAGCATTCCCAATGATTCGCCGCATCCTTGCACTGCTGAACCTAACCAACAGTCAATTGTTCTTCTACTGTATGCTGGCAACCATCGGTGTATTTACCATCATATATTTCATCGTATTCAAAATGACCTCCAAAAACTACTACAACATCGTAGGCGAACAGGTCTAATACGATACAATACGAGACGAGAAAGAAGCTGCTAAGCCGCTGATACAATCAGCCAGCTTAGCAGCTTCTTTCTCGTCTCGTATTGTATGGCATTGTGACAGATTGAACCATCTCACCTGACAAATCACGGTAACCTCGTAGCGTTTGTACTGGAGAGGGGCAGCCGGGAGGGGACACCCATGTGAATGGCTGATTTCGTGTATCACTTAGGGTGCATAAGCAAGGCCGCCCGCCCGAGGCCAAAGCAACCACCTTCGGTGGTTGACGCTTGGCCGACCAGGGCAATATCCAGCCTTGCGTTTGCACCCTTAGTGATACTAGAAATCAATGCCTTGAACATGGATGTCCCCTCCCGGCTGCCCCTCCCTCCAGTACAAACGCGGGCCCCCCTTGACAACCAACGCATTAAGTACTATAACAAAAGTATAAAAAGTCATACAAATCATACCAATCATACAAAAGACACCAACATAAATCAGGAGGACAATCAATGAAAAAATCAACCAGCAAACACGACAGAGAAAAAATGGCATGCACAGCCAAAATGGGAGAAAAGGGGCAAATCGTTATCCCCAAGAATATCCGGGATATGTTTGACCTGCATCCAGGAGACACCATCATCATACTAGCAGATAAGAAACAGGGAATTGCAATCCCTCCAAAGGACATTTATGACAAAATAACATCTCTGGTTTTTAACCAGAAGGAAAACGAAATTAGCGAGGAGGAAGAATAGCACATGAGCATATTGCAGGTAGAGAATGTAACGAAGCATTATGAGAAATTCACCTTAGATAACGTAAGCTTTAACCTGAAGGAGGGAAAGATAACGGGATTTATTGGAAGAAACGGAGCAGGAAAATCCACTACCCTCAAGTCCTTGTTTAACTTTGTACATAAGGACAGTGGAACCATACGCTTCTTCGATCAGGAATATGACAGTAACGAATATGCCATTAAGCAGCAGGTGGGATTTGTATTAGGTGGTGTGAACTATTATGGAAACAAGAAGCTTAAGACCATCACCAATGTAACCAAGACCTTCTATGACCAATGGGATGAAGGAGTTTATCAGAACTATTGTGAGAAATTTGCCATTGATGAAAGCAAAACACCGGCACAGCTGTCTGAGGGAATGAAGGTAAAGTATTCCCTGGCACTGGCCTTATCTCATCATGCCAAATTGTTAATCCTAGATGAACCTACCAGTGGATTAGACCCGGTATCACGAGATGAACTTTTGGATATTTTCATGGATTTGTGTGAAGAAGGCACCACCATATTATTTTCCACACACATTACCACAGATTTAGAGAAATGCGGAGACCAAATTATATATATACGAAAGGGCAAAATTATTGCAGATGATACCATGAAGCATTTTATGGAAAGTCATCAGAATATGGACCTAAGTCATGATCGTTTTAAAAATGGGGTTCCCCAGGTACTGAATTTGGAGAATATTATGACACATTTGGAAAGGGAGGAATCACACCATGCTTAAATTATTAAAAAAAGAAATCCTGCTTACAATGCACCCTACCTCTGTTATTTTTCTGGGATTATCCGCGATGCTGTTGATTCCAAATTATCCATATTACACCATCTTTTTCTATATGAGTCTTGCTATCTTTTTCACCTGTTTAACCGGCAGAGAGAATCATGATGTGTTTTATACCATGATGCTTCCGGTGAACAAGGAGGATATTGTAAGGGCAAGATTTGCCCTGGTTATATTTCTGGAAATGCTTCAGATGATAGTGGCAGTTCCCTTTGCACTGTTACGTCAAAGCTTCCCTCTTCCAGGGAATGCGGTTGGCATGGATGCGAATATTGCGTTCTTTGGTTTTACCTTCGCCATGCTTGGAATCTTTCACCTGGTTTTCTTTGAGGTTTATTATAAGGATATTAATAAGGTAGGCAAGGCGTTTGTAGTAACTGCCACAGTGGAGTGGATTTATATAATAGTTGCAGAAGCATTGACACATGTAGTACCATTTATGAGAGACAAGTTAGATACCAGTGATAGCCAGTATGTGCCGGAGAAGCTGGTGGTTCTGGCGATTGGAATCATTGTATATGTCCTGTGCACATTTCTTGCATTAAAGCGGGCACAGCAGCATTTTAAGAAGCTGGATATCTAACACGTAATTTCAGCAGGGCGTGATTGGAGAGAAAATATTTATGGTACAGATTATATTATGTGATGATGATCAGTTTATCCTTCAGCTGACCAGTGAACAGATACAGGATGAAATCAGACAGAAGAAATTTGAGGCTCAGATTGCCTGCATCTCCACAGACAGCAGCAGTGTTATCAAATATATCAAGGCCAATCCTGGAGACTATCTGGTATTTTTGGATTTGGATTTCGGGGAAGGGAAGTGTAATGGAATTGATGTGTCCCGCAGTATAAAGCAAATCAGTCCTGGAAGCAAAATTGTATTTGCTACCAATCACCGGGAAATGGCTATGCAGGTTTTATCTAGTGGTGTAGAGCCCTTTGGCTTTTTGGAGAAATCAACAGATATGTCTCGACTGAAGGCTGGCTATGGAAGATATATTGCCATGGCACAGGAAATGTTCTCCCCTCAGACAGATGCTGACGAAGAGCTGGTGCTTACCGTAGGAATTGATGAAGAGGTGCATATTCACAAGAGCCAGATTTGCTATGTGGAGGCGGAGAAAACCGTAAGCCATGGTATTACCTACCACACCCTGGATGGTTCTAAGATTACAGTGCGGGATACCATGGAGCATATTGGAGAGATTCTGGGAGCAGATGGCATTCGGGTGCATCGTTCTATCTTGGCAGTGCGTCGTCATATGCTGAAGCTCACCGATGGGATGATTCTACTGGCAAATGGAGAAGAAATCCCCTGTGCCGTTCGTATGAGGGGTGAGGTGAGAAAATGTTTACAGCCATAAATATTCTAGCACTTCTTAGTGGCTGTATCCTGTGGGAACAGTTCTGGAAGAAGAAAAACAAACCAATGGCAGAGCTGGTAAGCACCATTCTTGCAGTCATCGTTCTGTGGGGATTTTTCAGCCCGGGAGCATTAGTGAAGACCCATATTGCAGGCAGTGCTGCTTTGATGGATTTTCTTCAGGTTCTGGTTATTGTGGCTACCATATATTTTATGGGATTTGTCAAGCTGGAGATATGTGACTATCTGGTTATGCTGGGAGCCCTGTTTGCAGTGCTGGAATGGGGGTATGTCTTAGGCTATCCACGAAGTGTGTTGATTATTGCCACCTGGGTACTGCTTTTACTGATGATACATCGCAGATATGAGCATATGGTGCAGCGGATGATTTCCGCATTTGTGTCTGCATTAGCAGCCTTTATCAGTGCCAGCTTATTTTATATTATTTATGATGAGCTTCTGCGCCAGGAATATTATGCCTTTATGGATTATTACAATCCGGGAAATGTAGAGAAAATTCTGGTATTAAGTGCTGCTACTATTATCTTTATGGTATTTATTGCAATTATTATTCTTGGAGTGAATCGCTCCCTGCATATTTTTCTGGAGCGAACGGAGAAGTTCAGCGAGGATTATGCAGAGGTTGGACGTTATTTCCTGTTAGTCCCTTTTGTGGTGGGAATTGTATTCTTCGTATTAGATTTCTTAAGAATCCATCTGCCTAGAGAAAATCTTACATTAAACTACACCATGTCTATCTTGTTTATTGCAGTGATTATCGGTATGCAGATTTTCTATTTGAAGATGATGTTCAGCACCGTGCAGCTGAAGGAAAAGATGGAATATCAGGATACCATGCAGATGAATTTAATGGAGTATAACCAGCGAATGGGAGAGAACCTGGCAGAAATACGAGCCATGAAGCATGATTTGAAGAATGTATTTCTAACCATGGGAGAATATGTTGCCCGCAGTGATGATAAGGAGATGCAGGAATATTATTACAGCAATATTGCACCCTTTGCCACCAATGAAATTCATATGAATGACATTTATGTATCCTTGCATGAATTGGGAAATGAATCCTTGAAGGCATTTTTGTACTATAAAATTATGCAGGCTATGGATGTGGGGGTTGAGATACAATTAGATACCAGACTTGACCACAGCTATTTTCCCTATTTAACTCAGACTACAGACTATACCAGAATCCTTGGAATTTTTATGGATAATGCGGTAGAAGAGGTATCCCATATGGAAGCACCTGGAAGTATGGTTCATATTATTATTTCGGAAAAGGAAGGGAAGATGTCAATTTCCGTTCGAAATAAGCTTCGCCCGGAAACCATGGAACGGGGAATCATTAAGGGAACTACAAGCAAGGGGCTGGGAAGAGGAAACGGTCTGTTAAATGTAGAGCAGATTATTCGCCGTCACAGTGACATCCTATGGAATTCCTATTATCATGAAGATGAATATGTACAAACCATTACCGTGGAAAAATAGGAAGCCTGCCCAGACGCAGTAAAAAAAGCCCCAGCGTCATTGGGGCTTTTTCTATTGGGGCGAAACTGATTTTATCCATGCATTTTCTATGACAAAGTCCGCAAATCCTTCTATACTGTGTGATGCAGAGGTGGAAGAACAGGAAATAAGCAAAGGCATTCTGCCTCTGTGAAATAAAGGATGGACTTTGCAGGAGGAATGTATTATGGTAATGAACTCAATATTTGACACGGTGCAATATCTTTTGCCGGCAGCAGTGTTTATGATTTTATATTTATTAATTCTGGGAATGAGGTTTCATGGAAAGGAGCGTAAGGCTTCTAAACTGTGGTATTGTGCTATGGTGTTACTGGGGCTGTATTTTACGGTAGTTTTTGCAGCTACCATATCCCCCGTGTATGGAACAAGCTATGGGTTAAGATATGCTCATGTGAATGTAATCCCGGGACAGGTACTCAGCACCATTGCCATCAACCCCAGAAATTTCTTTGGAAATATTCTTATGTTTATGCCCTTGGGATTTCTACTGCCGATGGTCTCCAATCAGAAGCAGCGGGTAGCACCTGTAGTCTTTAGTGGATTTTTATGTTCCCTGTCCATTGAGTTGATGCAACTATTCTTAGGCAGAGGAACAGACATTGATGATGTGATTTTAAATACCTTTGGTGGATTTCTGGGATTTTTGATATTTGTAATGGTCAGTAAATGGATTCCCGGATTATACCTGTCTACAGGTGTTTATGATGTGGCACAGGGACATCCCGTTCGTATGACCAGGGATTATAAATACATCATTCCCCTGGTACTTGCAATGCTTGTGCTGGTTTGGTCGGTAGGAACGATGCAGCGACAGCAGTATATGAATAATACAACAACGAACCAGGAGCAAAGCGTAATTTCTCAGAACATAGACAAGGGGGAGGCAGCCCAGCGGATTCAACAGAAAATGCAGTGGGCAATCTTAAATGGAGATGATGCCAAGCTGCAGCAATTATATCGCAAGGGAATGAAGCTAGATACAATCTAGGAAATATGTTCAAGTGGGGGGACAACAAATGAAAGCAGAAAATACTGCATTGCAACAAAAGAAAAAAAGGCAAAAAAGAAGAAGGAGAAAGAGACTATTTCGTAGAATTCTAAGTATCTCCCTGGTGGTTGCAGCTATTGTATTAGGCATAACGGTACTTACATCCATGCAGGGAACAGAAGATAATCTTGCGAAGCTTCTTGAGAATCCATCCACGGTGGCTACTACAGGAGGAAGAACCTCTAATGTTGTGGTGCAGGCTCCCGTTGATTATTCTGACCGGGAGATTCGAGAGAAGCTGCAGGAGCTGGCCCAGGAGCAGGAGGTATATGAGAAAATCCAGCAGCAAAGGGACAGCTATCCGGATGGGCTTCTAAAGGATCTGGTAAATAATTCTGAAATGCTGGACTTTGTAGAAAACTATACTACAGAGGACACAGCATCCGGGAAGCTTACCAGCAGTGAAAAACATGCAGACTGCCCCTTACTGCTTCAATGGGATGAACGTTGGGGATATCATTCCTACGGAGAAAGCATCATGGCAATCAGTGGCTGCGGCCCTACCGCATTGTCCATGGTGGTGATAGGACTGACGGGCAATACCGATGCCACGCCCAACGAAGTAGCAGATTATGCCATGAATAATGGGTATTATATGTATGGCACAGGAACCAGCTGGAGCCTAATGTCTGACGGAGCTGCTCATTATGGACTTTCCTCTCAGGAGGTGGCTGCAGATGAAGCCGCAATGAAGCAGGTATTAGATGAACAGGGATATTTGATTTGTTCTATGAGAAGTGGAGACTTTACCACTGCCGGTCATTTTATTGTTATCTGCGGATATGATGATGAGGGCTTTCAGGTGAATGACCCTTTCTGTATTTACCGCAGCAGTCTTTCCTGGTCTTATGATACCATCGCAGGTCAGATTAAGAATATCTGGGGATTGAAAAAGCACAGTCTTTTGTAGCAGAAGTAAAATAATAGTCCCGTAATCATAAAATATTCTATAAAAAAGCCGGAATGACTTGACAAAATATAAAAGCTGGGTTATTATAATTTACAGTATTCAAACATAACTACGTATCACGTGTAACGGTTCATTTGCAGCAAGGCAAGTTTAACGTCTCCAGTGGAAGTTTTGCTTGCTCGGCAATGACAGCGGCACGTGATTTTTTTATCTATTGATGGATTCTATAGGAATCATTGAGATAGATAATATAGGTTTTAATGGGTACGAAAAAAAAAATAAGGAGGTACCCAAATGAATAACGGTACAGTAAAATGGTTTAACGCAGAAAAAGGATATGGCTTTATCACAGATGATAACGGCGGAGATGATGTATTTGTACATTTCTCATCTATCCAGACAGAAGGATTCAAGACTTTAGAAGAAGGACAGCACGTTACTTATGAAGTAGAAGCAGATCCTAAGAACCCTAACAAGAGCCGTGCAATCAACGTATCTGTTGTAGCATAATTTCTTAGTGAATGAAAACAGGCATTTCGGTGCCTGTTTTTTTTGTCCATAAATTGGAGTTATGTCAACTAAATATGGGATATATAACCCATATTTTCTATATATGCAATATACCCCAGGATATATCTATACCCCACGTGTCTAAAATCGAGAGACATACCTGATTTCCTTGACAAGTGTGGCAAAGCTATCGTACATTTATATAGAAAGAGAACCTTTTTTGTGATAAAAATCGTCAATATGAACAACAGATGACACATTACAGGACATTTTACATCTAGGAACAAGGGGATTGCTGGCAACAGCACAAGTAAAGAAAGATAAGGGAGAAATTAAAATGGCAGTAAAACCAAATGTAATGAAATTTGCGAAGAAAATCAGCAAAGAAAGTAATACCTATATGGGAATTACGGAAAATGACCCGGAGTATCGTATTCTGGCACCGGTAACCACAGAGGAAATGGCTGAGGTTGGTCTGGGAATGAAATTCAGAAAATATATGACCACAGAGGAAATTGCCAAGAACTGTGGCAAGCCTGTGGACTATTGTCAGGAGCAGTTAGAGAAGCTGGCTCATAACGGTACCATTAAGTGGGCTAAGGACGGAAAATGGAATGGTGTGGACCACTGGTTTTTACCTTTCTGGGTACCAGGCTTAATGGAGTGTATGGTTCTTGTAAAGGAAAATACAGATAAATATCCAGATATTGCTAATTCCTTTGAAGAGTTCACGTTAAAGAGAACACAGATTTTAGCACCAAATATGCCTGCAGGAAATGGCTTAATGAGAGTTATCCCAGTGCAGAAGGAAATTGATGCAACCTCTACTCCTAGGGATTACGAGGAATTATCTACATATATTGAAAATGCAACTATGATTTCCGTATCAGACTGCTTCTGCCGTCGTACCAGAAGAATCATGGGAGAAGGCTGTGGACATCTTGAGAAGGATATGTGTATTAACCTGAACGATGGTGCAGAATTCTTAGTTCGTATTGGTGTGGCAAGACAGATTGATAAAAAAGAGGCCTATGAAATCCTTCAAAGAGCAGAGGATAATGGCCTGATTCATGAGATGCCTAATATTGAAGGAGAGGGCTTAGAGCCTAAGATGGCAATTTGCAATTGCTGTGGCTGTGCATGCTTCTCACTTCGTGTATCAGAATATTATAATACAGCGAATTTTGTTCGCTCCAATTATGTGGCACAGGTGGATAAGGATAAATGTGTTGCCTGTGGACAGTGTGTAGAGAACTGCCAGATGAATGCCGTTCGCCTGGGACAGAAGCTGTGTTCCAAGGAGCCTGTTGTTACTACTGAGAGCATCAAGCATCCCAACCCAGCCAACTCTATGTGGGGCAAGGATAAATGGAATCCAGAGTTCCGTTTTAACAGAGAGGATGTTGTTGAGACAGGAACGGCACCATGTAAGACCAACTGCCCGGCACATATTGGTATTCAGGGATATATTAAGCTGGCAGCACAGGGCAAATATGATGAAGCCTTAGAGCTGATTAAGATGGATAATCCACTTCCAGCCGTGTGTGGACATGTATGTAACCGTCGGTGTGAGCAGGCTTGTACTCGTGGTGAGATAGATGATCCGGTAGCAATTGATGAAATTAAGAAATTTATCGCAATGCGGGATTTAAATGCCGAAACCCGTTTTGTACCTAAGATGTTAAACCAGATTGGTGAAAAGTATACCCAGAACATAGCCGTTATTGGTGGTGGACCAGCAGGTATCAGCTGTGCTTTCTATCTGGCTAAGAAGGGCTATCCGGTAACTGTTTTTGAGAAAAATGAAAAACCAGGCGGAATGCTGGTATATGGAATCCCAAGCTTCGTATTAGAGAAGGATGTAGTAGCCGCAGAGATTGAAGTATTAAAGGAAATGGGCGTTACCTTCAAGTGTGGCGTAGAGGTAGGTAAGGATATTACCATCCCAGAGCTTCGTCAGCAGGGATATAAGGCAATTTACCTGGCAATTGGATGTCAGGGCGGTCGTAAGGTAGGAGTACCTGGAGAGGATGCCCAGGGCGTGCTTACCGGAGTAGAGTTCCTTCATATGGTTAGTGATAATGAAGAAACCAAACTACAGGGACGTACCGTTGTCATTGGTGGTGGAAATGTTGCCATTGATGTAGCACGGTGTGCAGTTCGTTCAGGAAGTACAGAAACTTCTATGGTATGTCTGGAAACCAGAGATATTATGCCTGCATCAGAAGAAGAAATTGAGATTGCAGAAGCAGAGGATATTAAGATGAACTGCGGATGGGGTCCAAAGGAAATCTTAACAGCAGACGGTAAGGTCACAGGAATCGTATTTAAGAAATGTACTTCTGTAAAGGATGCCGATGGAAGATTCAACCCACAGTATGATGAGAATGAGACCATGACCATTGATTGTGAAAATGTGCTGCTTAGTGTTGGACAAAGCATTGAATGGGGCAACCTGTTAGAAGGAACCAAGGTAGAATTAGGAAGAGGAAATGGTGTGGTTGCAGATTCCTTTACCTATCAAACAAAAGAGCCTGATATTTTTGCAGGTGGTGATGTGTATACTGGCCCGAAATTTGCCATAGATGCGATTGCAGCAGGCAAGGAAGCAGCCGTGTCTATCCATCGATTTGTAAATGAAGGACAAAGCTTAACCATCGGTCGTGATCGAAAGATTTATAAGGAATTAAATAAAGCTGCAGTAGATTTCTCCAGCTTCGATAATTCTTCCAGACAGGTTCCAGGTAAGAAGACTCATGTGGAAGCTAAGACAACCTACAGAGATATGAAGGAAACCTTTACCCAGGAACAGGTACAGGCAGAAACAGAGCGTTGCCTGGGCTGTGGAGCATCTGTAGTAGATGAATTTAAATGTGTGGGCTGTGGAATTTGTACCACCAAGTGTCGATTTGATGCCATTCATTTAAAGAGAGTTTCCGATGTACATGGAGAGCCAATTGATGGCATTATGGGCGTGCTGGCACCAAGCTTAATCAAACGTGGTGCAAAGATTGCGATTAAACCAATTACATCTATTTTTAGTAAGAACTAGATTTGTGAATGAATTATTATATAGGCTTGATACCGGAACCCAGGGTATCAAGCCTATAATTTTATTATATTGGAACATGACTGGCGAATTTTTTCTCCATGCGATGATACACATAGAAGAAGGCAGGAATAAGAAAGGCATCTGCCATAACCCAGGCAATGGGATTAGCCAGACTGGCACCAACAAAGCCAAAGGCAGGAACCAGGAGAAATGCAGCCAGAGCCCGGGCAATCATCTCGCATACACCTGCAATCACGGCAAAGCCGGAATATCCCATTCCCTGAATCAGGAAGCGCACAATATTGACCAGTGCCAGGGGGAAATAGAATAGGGAACCTAAAAACAGGTTTAGTCGGGCATTGGCAATGATAGATGCATCATTTGCTGACAGGAACAGAAGCAGCAAATATTTGCCAAACAGTAACACAATAACCAGGGCAATGACAGAGTAAGCTCCTCCCAGAATGGTGGCAGATTTCAGTCCTTCCTTAATACGGGAAAGCTTCTTGGCACCAATATTTTGTCCACCATAGGTTGCCATGGTAGAGCCAAGGGCATCAAAGGGGCATACCAGTAACATGAAGAGACGACCGCTGGCTGTAATGGCTGCAACCGCTGAAGAACCCAGACTGTTTACAGCAGTTTGCAGGATAACGGAACCAATGGCTGTAATGGAATACTGCAGACCCATAGGTACACCCATACCACACAAAATACCGGCATAATGCTTGGAGAACTTCCATTCTTCCTTTTTTATTTTTAGCATTGGGAACCGTTTCATCATATAAATCAGGCAAAGAAAACCGGAGACGCCCTGGGAAATTACCGTAGCATACGCAGCTCCCTCTACATTGGTATGAAATTGTAGAATAAAGAGCAAATCTAGTGCAATATTTAATACGGAAGATAACAGCAGGAAATACACAGGGGTTTTGCTGTCTCCTAAGGAACGCATAATGCCGGCAGTCAGGTTATACAGATAGGTCACGGGTATTCCAAGGAATATCATAAAGATATAAGCATAGGCTTCATCGATAATATCAGCCGGTGTGTTCATAAACTCCAGAATATCCCGACAAAATACACAGACAACAACGGTCATCACCAATGCGAAAACCCCAGATAACCAAACACTGTTGGCAGTAAATTTTCGTAAACCGGCGTAGTCCTCTGCACCAAATCGCTGGGCAATGGGGACAGCAAATCCGCTGCAAATACCCATACAAAAGCCTATAATTAGGAAATTCAGTGAGCCGGTAGCACCTACCGCTGCCAGTGCGTTGACTCCCAGACATTTCCCAACAATGATGGTGTCCACCAGGCTATATAATTGCTGGAAAATCATACCAACTAATAAAGGCAGGGAGAAACCTAAAATCAGATGCATAGGTTTCCCTTCGGTTAATTTTTTTGTCTTATCCTGTGTACTCATTTTCCCAGCTCCTTTTGATTGCATATAATAATTCCAGTTCATCTTACTTAATTTTATTCATAAAGTAAATAAGGATTTGGACAAAAGTAAATATATGATACTATATTTAAGATAAAACAATAAAAGACGTGATTCAAGGAGGAAAAAATGATTTATATAGGAAATCACCTGTCATCATCCAAGGGCTATGAAGCCATGGGAAAGATGGCTCTAAAATTAGGTGGCGATACCTTTGCTTTTTTTACCAGAAATCCAAGAGGTGGCAAAGCGAAGGAAATACAGTCAAAGGATGCATTAGCACTGCAGGACATGATGAAGGAGCATGCATTTGGACCCTTGGTTGCCCATGCACCTTATACCATGAATCTGTGCTCAGATAAGGAAGATATTAGAAGCTTTGCAGCAAATTTGCTGGCAGATGATTTCAAACGTATGGAGTATACCCCGGGAAATTATTATAACTTTCATCCAGGTTCCCATGTGGGACAGGGGGTAGAGCAGGGCATTACTTATATTTCCCAGGCGTTGAATCATGCGATGACACAGGATATGAGCACCACAGTACTTCTAGAGACGATGGCAGGAAAGGGAAGCGAAATAGGAAGAAGCTTTCAGGAACTTAAGGAGATTATGGATCGAATCCAATATCAGGAGCACTTGGGAATTTGCCTGGACACCTGTCATGTGTGGGATGGTGGTTACGATATTGTAAATGATCTGGATGGCGTACTAGCAGAATTTGACAATGTGATTGGATTATCCAGGTTAAAGGCTATTCATTTAAATGACAGTATGAATGACATGGGAGCTCATAAGGATCGTCATGAGAAGCTGGGGCAGGGAAAAATCGGGGAAGATGCGCTCAGACGTATTGTGCGTCATCCTCTCTTACAGAACAAACCATTTATTTTGGAGACACCCAATGATGATGAGGGGTATCAGAGAGAAATTGCATTGGTACGCCAGTGGATGGAATAATTTGACTCTTTTTTGTTTACACTAGGCATATACAATACCAGGTGTATTTATGAAAAGGTGAATAACATGATTCAAATTCTAGACAGCATGCAGTGTACTTCCTGTGAAGAATATCAATTTCATAATTGCGTTCTTCGGGAAAAAAAGGCAGATATTCACGGGTGCTGTGGAAGGCGTACCCAGGGAATGTTTCACGGAACCTTGCAGATTCCGGTGCATGGGAGCCCTAAGGAGCCTGAAAATCATCAGAAGAAAGAGCATATTCCGCTTTTAGGGCAGGGACACAGCTTCCACAAATTATCCTTTTATATTTATGCCGGAGACTTGCTGCTCTTGGATTATGATGAAGTGGTGCAGGACATGATAGAGCGGAAGGAACATTTAATACAGGACACAACCGCGGAAACTCTCTATGGGATTATGACTGGAATTGTGGAACAGGATTTTATGATGCTAGACGATATGTATCGGCAGCTGGCAGCATTAGAGGATGAAATCCCCAGAGATAACTCCAGGTTTTTCCTTCAGCGTATGTCTACCATGAAGCAGGCAATCTATCAGATGTTTCGATATTACAATCAGCTGTCGGAATTACTGCAGGAGCTGGCGGACTGTAAGGACAGAGACATTATCCAGGAGGATATGACTATTTTTGAGCGGATTGAGAAACGTATTAGCAGATTGTGTCAGGATACCCAGGTACTGCGGGAGTATGCCATGGAAATCTGGGAGATTTATCAGTCTCAGATTAATATTCGCCAAAACGATATTATGAAGGTGCTTACCATTGTTACTACCATTTTTCTTCCTCTCACATTGATTGCAGGCTGGTATGGGATGAATTTTCAATATATGCCGGAGATAGGATGGAGGTATGGATATCCCACAGCCATTGGTTTAAGTCTTGGTGTTGTGATACTATGTATGATAATATTTAAAAAGAAAAAATACTGGTAGCATTACCAATAAGGTGGTCAAAAATGAAATACAATCAGATAGTAAAGGGAACCTTTCTAAATCGACCCAATCGCTTCATTGCTCAGGTAATGATTGATGGCCAGGAAGAAACGGTTCATGTAAAAAATACCGGCAGGTGTAAGGAACTGTTGTTGCCAGGGGTGCAGGTAATCCTGGAGGTGGCAGCCAATCCCAATCGTAGGACAAAGTATGACTTGATTGCAGTATATAAGGAAAGCTTTGGGTTGATTAACATGGATTCCCAGGCGCCAAATGCAGTGGTGGGGGAGTATCTTTCGTCTCTGGATGAAATTACGTTTCTTAAGCCGGAATACAAATACGGGGATTCCCGCATCGACTTTTATTTTGAGAAGGGTTCCAGGAAATGTCTTATGGAGGTGAAGGGAGTTACTTTGGAACGCGATGGTCAGGCGTATTTTCCGGATGCCCCTACGATTCGAGGTGTAAAGCATATTCACGAGTTGATGAAGGCAAAAGAAGAAGGCTATGAAGCATACCTGGCATTTGTTATTCAGATGGAGGGCCTAGATACGGTACTACCTAACAGAGAGACCCATCCGGAGTTTGGAGAAGCCATGGAACAGGCCATGAAATGTGGTGTACATATCTTCTGCTTTGGATGTAAAGTAGGGGAAGACACTTTAACCATTGAACGCGTCAATAAGCTGTTGACTTTATCCATTTAAAGTGATATAGTGTAGACTATATTTTTGAGAGGTTCAGGAGGATAAAGAAAAATGAAGAAAAAGATTATTGCAATGACTTTACTGGCAGCAATGCTTACAGGAAGTCTGGCTGCATGTGGTTCCGCTAAGGGCGGCAGTTCCGATGCCAAGTATCATGTAGGCGTATGCCAGCTGGTACAGCATCCGGCACTTGATGCTGCAACCGAAGGATTTCAGGCAGCATTAAAGGATAAGCTGGGAGATGATGTGGATATTGATGTTCAGAATGCAGCAGGGGATTCTGCAACATGTGCAACCATTACCAACTCCTTTGTATCAGAGAAGGTAGATTTAATTATGGCAAATGCAACTGCTTCCTTACAGGCAGCAACTGCATCTACAGATTCTATTCCAATTGTTGGAACTTCTATTACAGATTATGCAACCGCAATGGATATTGATGACTGGACAGGAAAGACAGGAGTAAATGTAACTGGTACTTCTGATCTTGCTCCATTGGATCAGCAGGCAGATATGTTAGAGGAATTATTCCCAGCTTCTGAGAATCCTAAGGTAGGAATTTTATATTGCTCAGCAGAGCCTAATTCCAAATATCAGTCAGATGTCATTACCAAGGCACTAAAGAGTAAGGGCTATACTGTGAAGGAATATACCTTTGCAGATACCAATGATGTTTCTTCCGTAACCAAGAATGCATGCGCAGACAGTGATGTGATTTATATCCCAACAGATAACACTGCAGCATCCTGTACAGAGGCTATTAACAATGTTGCATTAGATGCCAAGGTTCCAATCATTGCTGGTGAAGAGGGAATCTGTGAAGGTTGTGGAGTTGCAACCTTATCTATTGATTATTATGATATTGGATATGCAGCAGGTGAGATGGCTTATGAGATTCTGGTAAATGGTGCAGATCCTTCTACTATGGATATTGGTTTTGCTCCAGAGGTTGTTAAGGAATACAATGCAGATATTTGTAAGAGCTTAGGTATTACCGTACCAGAAGGTTACAAAGCAATCGAAGCAGAAGAATAATTAATTCATACAAGATAATATATGATATGCTGTTCACCGGGTACCAGGTTTTTCTGGTACCCGGTAAACGTGTTTTAGGGTATGCCGAACCATAACTCGGCCAATACATTTATAAGGAGAATATCATGAACATAGCAACATTGGTAGGTGCCTTGCCAGGTGACGTGGCACAGGGACTCATCTGGGGGATTATGGCTCTGGGTGTTTTTATTACGTTTAAGTTACTGGATTTTGCAGATTTGACAGTTGACGGATCTTTTGCTACAGGAGGAGCGGTTACGGTTATGCTTCTGATTAATGGATGGTCAACACCAGCTGCGTTAGCCGTGGCGGCTGTATGTGGAATCGCTGCCGGAATGGTCACTGGATTATTACATACTGTACTGGGAATTCCGGATATTTTGGCTGGAATCCTGTCACAGATTGCATTGTATTCTGTAAATTTAAATATTATGGGTGGTGCCAATCAAGCAGTAAGTGTAGATAAATACAATTTGCTGGTATCCTTACGTTATGTATCCAAGTCCATCTGGGTTTCTATTGGCTTTATTGCTATTATTGTGGCGCTCATGTATTGGTATTTTGGTACAGAACAGGGAAGTGCCATTCGTGCCACGGGAAGCAATCCTTCTATGAGCCGTGCCCAGGGAATTAATATTGATTTGATGAAGGTGATTGCATTGGCATTAGGCAATGGATTAGTTGCATTGTCTGGTGGCTTGATTGCCCAATATCAGGGCTTTTCAGATATCAATATGGGACGAGGAGCTATCGTTATTGGACTGGCAGCCGTAATTATTGGTGAGGTTCTTGGAAATGCAGTCTTTGGCAAGAAGATGAACTTTATTATACGTATGGCCTTTGTAGTTATTGGAGCAATTATTTATTATATCGTTATTGGTGTGGTTCTCTGGTTGAAGATGCCTACCAACGATTTAAAACTGTTTACAGCCATTATCGTTGCCGTATTCCTTGCAGTTCCTTATCTGCGTGGTCAGGCCAAGAGCTCCTTTAGAAAAGCAGCAAGAAAGGGAGGGGCAAAATAATATGTTAAACGTAAATAATATTTATAAAACCTTTAATCCAGGAACTATTAATGAGAAGCATGCATTAAATGGGGCAACACTTCAGTTAGATGAAGGGGATTTTGTTACTGTTATTGGTGGAAATGGAGCAGGCAAGTCTACATTTCTAAATGCTGTAGCAGGTGTGTGGCCTGTAGATGATGGAAGCATTTCCATTGATGGCATTGATGTAACTGGCTTATGTGAATATAAAAGAGCAAAATATTTGGGACGAGTATTTCAAGACCCTATGACCGGAACAGCAGCAGATATGGAGATAGAAGAAAATCTGGCACTGGCAGCAAGACGAGGCCGAAGCCGTGGTCTGGGCTGGGGAATCACCAAGAAGGAAAAGGAAGAATTCCATGAAATGCTTAAGATTTTAGATTTGGGCTTAGAGGACCGCATGACGGCAAAGGTGGGATTGCTTTCCGGTGGACAGCGTCAGGCATTGACCCTTCTTATGGCAACCTTGCAAAAGCCGAAGGTTCTTCTACTGGATGAGCATACGGCAGCTTTGGATCCTAAGACTGCTGCAAAGGTACTAGACACCACAGAGCGAATCATTAATGAACATCACTTAACCACCATGATGGTTACCCATAATATGAGAGATGCCATTGAACATGGAAATCGTCTGATTATGATGAATGAGGGCGAGGTTATTCTTAATATCTCTGGAGAAGAGAAAAAGAAGCTGACCATTGAACAGCTTCTTCATAAATTTGAAGAGGTATCCGGAACAGAGTTTGTGACAGATAAGGCAATTTTATCCTAATTGATTAATAATCATACATAAAATGAGACAAAACACGTATAAATACTCATTTCATCCCTTGCCTAAAGGGATGTTGTATGATAGAATTGTGGACAAATGAAAAAGCTGAGACAAAGGAGAATACAATGAAAAATATGAAAAAAATAGTTGCATTTGCACTGGTTTGTGTTCTGGCAATAAGTTTATTTGCTGGATGTGGAAGCAAATCTGCAGGTGACGACGCAGACAAAGATACCTTAATTATGGCTACAAATGCTGCATTTCCTCCATATGAATATGTGGAAGGAAGTGATTATGAAGGAATCGACGTAGAAATTGCACAGGCGATTGCGAAAGAATTAGGCATGGAGCTTCAGATTGAAGATGTGGAATTTGGTTCTATCATTGGTGGTGTGCAAAGTGGTAAATTTGATATGGGTATGGCCGGTATCACGGTTACAGATGAGAGAAAAGAAAGCGTTAATTTCTCAGATTCTTATGCAACAGGAATCCAGTCCGTTATTGTAAAGGAAGGCTCTTCCATTCAAAGCGTTGATGATATTACCAGCAGCAACAAAATTGGCGTTCAGCAGGATACTACTGGAGATATTTATGCTTCTGATCCTGATGATGGTTACGGCGAAGATGCAGTTGTTCGCTACAATAAGGGCGCAGATGCAGTACAGGCATTATTAAGTGATAAGGTTGATTGCGTCATTATTGATAATGAACCTGCAAAGTCTTTTGTAGCTTCTAATAGTGGATTAAAGATTCTTGATACTGCATATGCAGAAGAAGACTATGCAATCTGTGTTGGCAAGAAGAATACAGAATTATTAAATCAAATTAATGATGCCTTAGATAAGCTGAAAGCAGATGGAACAATTCAGAAAATTGTTGATAAGTATATTACAGCAGAATAATTTCCAGGTATTTCGCAGGCATACTTAACATCATAGAAATAAGGGCAGCTTATGGTTGCCCTTTTTTATGTAATAGAAAGAGGTTCATAAAATGAGTGAATGGATACAGGGGTTAAAAGCGGACTTTATACTGAATTTCGTTGATAAAGACCGTTGGCTGCTTATGGTAAGCGGCTTAGGAACAACATTAAAAATCACATTTTTTGCTGTGCTGATTGGTATTGTGATTGGAGCGGTTGTAGCTACCATCAGATCCACCTATGACAAAAATGGCGAAAGCATGGCCAAGAGAAAAGGCATATCATATTATGCACTATGCTTTTTTAATCTGGTATGTAAGGCATATCTTACCATTATTCGTGGTACGCCTGTAGTAGTTCAGCTTTTGATTGCATATTTTATTATTTTTGCGTCCAGTACCAATGCAGTTGCTACAGCAGTATTTGCATTTGGAATTAATTCCGGAGCCTATGTTGCAGAAATTATCCGAGGCGGCATTATGTCTATTGATGAAGGACAATTTGAGGCAGGACGTTCTTTGGGTTTTAATTACGTACAGACCATGATTTATGTCATTATTCCACAGGTATTTAAGGTGGTTCTTCCTACCCTGTGTAACGAGTTTATTGTACTGTTAAAAGAGACCTCAGTAGCAGGCTATATTGGTTTGGTAGATTTAACCAAAGCAGGAGATGTGATTCGTGGAAGAACATTTTCAGCATTTATGCCATTAATTGCAGTTGCGCTGATTTACCTGGTAATGGTAATGATTCTCACAGCGTTGGTGGGTAAATTAGAAAGGAGTCTGCGTAAAAATGAGCGATAATGTATTAATTCATGTAGAACAATTAAAAAAGCATTATAATCATGGAGCAATTAAGGCATTAGATGGAGTCTCTATGGATATAAATAAAGGAGAGGTGGTTGTTATTATTGGACCATCCGGAAGTGGTAAATCCACACTGCTGCGCTCTTTAAATCTGCTGGAGCTGCCCACAGATGGACATATTCTGGTGGATGGGGTGGATATTACAGATCCTAAGACTAATATCAATCTTCATCGTCAGAAGATGGGAATGGTATTTCAGCATTTTAATCTGTTCCCCAATATGACAATCCTGAAAAATATGACCATTGCCCCTATAAAGCTTCATCGTAAATCTCAGCAGGAAGCAGAAGAATATGCAATGGAGTTGCTCCGTCGAGTAGGACTAGAGGATCGTGCCAATGCATATCCAAGCCAGCTTTCCGGAGGACAGAAGCAGCGTATTGCCATCGTAAGGGCACTTTGTATGGAACCGGAGGTATTGCTTTTTGATGAACCTACCAGTGCGTTAGACCCTGAAATGGTAGGAGAAGTGTTAGAGGTTATGAAGGATTTGGCACGGGAAGGTATGACCATGGCAGTAGTAACTCATGAAATGGGCTTTGCCAGAGAAGTTAGCAATCGTGTTATTTTCATGGATGCAGGAACCATTGTGGAAGAAAATACACCGGAACAGATTTTTGACCATCCCCAAAGTGAGCGATTACAGTCCTTCTTAGCAAAGGTACTGTAAATACAATAGAGCTTAAAGGAAAGAAAAGAGGAGAAGAATAGAATTATGACAACAGCACAAATATGGATTCTGCTGGCAATTGCACTTTATATGATTGTGATTATTGCAGTGGGAGTGGTTTATTCCAATAAAAATAAGAATGCAGACGACTTTTATCTGGGAGGAAGACAGTTAGGACCTTTTGTAACAGCTATGAGTGCAGAAGCTTCCGATATGAGCAGCTGGCTTTTAATGGGACTTCCGGGAGTGGCATATGTAACAGGAATTGCAGATGCAGCCTGGACAGCCATTGGACTGGCAGTAGGTACATATCTCAACTGGCTTTTTGTAGCAAAACGTCTTCGTAGATATTCTGCTAAGGCAAATAATGCCATTACCATTCCGGAGTTCTTTAAGAACCGTTATCGGGATGACAGCAATCTGCTGTTGGGAATTTCCGCAGTAGTCATTTTGATTTTCTTTATTCCCTATACAGCCAGTGGATTTGCAGCCTGTGGTAAGCTGTTTTCCTCATTGTTTGGAATGAATTATATGGCAGCCATGGTAATGAGTGCTGTTATTATTGTGTTTTATACCATGCTGGGAGGCTTTTTGGCAGCCAGTACCACAGATTTAATTCAAAGTATTGTAATGACAGTGGCTCTGATTATTGTTGTTGTGTTTGGCATTCAGACTGCTGGAGGATGGAGTGCAGTAGCAGAAAACGCCAACAGTGTTGCCGGCTATCTGAATATGACAGAATTAGCAGATATTAATACCAATCAGGCTTCTGGCTATGGCTTGATTACCATTGTATCTACATTGGCATGGGGCTTGGGATATTTCGGTATGCCTCATATCCTTCTTCGCTTTATGGCAATTAAGGATGAGAATAAGATTAAGACTTCAAGAAGAATCGCTACCGTATGGGTAGTAATTTCTATGGCAGTGGCAATTGTTATTGGAATTGTTGGATATGCTATGAGTAAGGCTGGAGCAATTGAGACCTTTACTACCAGCTCTGAAGCAGAACGACTGATTATTAAGACAGCACAGTTACTTAGCGAAAATGGCATTGGATTTGCCTTTGTTGCAGGAATTATTTTAGCAGGTATTCTTGCTTGTACCATGTCAACTTCAGATTCTCAGCTGTTAGCAGCATCCTCTAGTGTATCTCAGAACTTATTGGTGGATGTATTTAAAGCAAAATTATCCGATAAAGGTAAAATTATAGCAGCCAGATTGACCGTTGCAGCCATTGCAATCATTGCTGTATTTATCGCAAGAGATCAGGACAGCTCTGTATTTACCATCGTAAGCTTTGCCTGGGCAGGCTTTGGTGCTGCCTTTGGACCGGTGATGCTATTCTCTTTATTCTGGAGAAGAACCAATCGCTATGGAGCTATGGCTGGTATGATTACCGGTGGTATTCTGGTATTCGTTTGGAAATATCTGATACGTCCGTTAGGCGGAGTATGGAAAATTTACGAATTATTACCAGCATTTATTGCAGCCTGTGTGGCAATTATAGTAGTAAGTCTTTTAACCAAAGCACCTTCCAAAGAAATTACAGCAGAATTTGATCAGGTTGCTCAGGGAAAATAAACAGTTTATAAACAGTTTCATAAAAGAACATTAAAGTTCTGCCCAATGGTATTGCTTTTAGCATACATGTAAAATATAATAAAACTCAGAATAGAAGCACAACCTCTATGGTTGTGCTTCAAAGAATATACCAAGGAGTTTTTGGAGGATAAAATGGACGAAAATCAGTCAAACAACAATGGCGATAATAATAACAACAAGAAGAATCGAAAACAACCCTTTCTCATCTTCGTATTGTTTTCACTTATTGCATTATTTATTACCAGCCTGATCTATTCCAGGGCAGGAAGCAGTACCACAGAGGAAATCACATATACCCAGTTCTTACAGCTGGTAACAGAGGACCAGGTAAAATCTGTAGTATTTGATGGGGATCAGATTAATATCACCCTGACGGAAGATTCAGACTTTACGGTCTCGGATGAGTCCAAGAAATTATCTGAGTATTATGAGCAAAGCACAGGGACAAAGCTGCAGATGAACTATTATACTGCGTACATCAACGATGAAACATTACTTCCGTTATTGAAGGAACATAAGGTAGAGATTGATGGTAAGGTGTCGGATTCTACGGCAGCTATATTGTATAATGTCCTAAGCTTTGTGATTCCGCTAGTTCTTGTATGGATACTGTTAGGCTTCCTTATGAAGCGAATGGGCGGCGGAGCCATGGGCGTTGGCAAAAGTAACGCTAAGGTATATGTGGAGAAAACTACCGGTGTAACCTTTAAGGATGTGGCCGGACAGGATGAAGCGAAGGAATCCCTTCAGGAAGTCGTGGACTTCCTTCATAACCCTAAGAAGTATACGGAAATCGGTGCCAAGCTTCCCAAGGGAGCCTTGTTGGTAGGACCTCCGGGAACCGGTAAAACATTACTTGCTAAGGCAGTGGCAGGAGAAGCAGGAGTTCCGTTCTTCTCGTTAGCAGGTTCTGATTTTGTTGAAATGTTTGTTGGTGTAGGTGCATCTCGAGTGCGAGACTTGTTTAAGGAAGCACAAAAGCAGGCACCCTGCATTATTTTCATTGATGAAATTGATGCTATTGGAAAGAGCCGTGACAGTAGATTTGGCGGTGGAAATGATGAAAGAGAGCAGACATTAAATCAGCTGCTGGCAGAGATGGATGGATTTGATACCTCCAAGGGACTACTGATTCTAGCAGCAACCAACCGACCGGAGGTGCTGGATAAGGCATTACTTCGTCCGGGACGTTTTGACCGAAGAATCATTGTGGACCGACCGGATCAGAAGGGACGTCTGGAGACACTGAAGGTTCATTCTAAGGATGTTTCTATGGATGAATCAGTAGATCTTGAGGCAATGGCACTGGCATCTGCCGGTTTGGTAGGTTCCGATCTTGCCAATATGATTAATGAAGCTGCCATTATAGCAGTTAAGAAGGGCAGAAAATTTGTAAATCAAAGTGACCTTTTTGAAGCCTTTGAATTGGTAGCGGTTGGTGGAAAAGAGAAAAAAGATCGTGTGATGAATGATAAGGAGCGTAAAATCGTTTCCTATCATGAGGTGGGACATGCTCTTGTATCTGCATTACAGAAGAATACAGAACCGGTACAGAAGATTACCATTGTACCTCGTACCATGGGAGCCTTAGGCTACACACTTCAGACTCCGGAGGAGGAGAAGTTCTTAGAGACCAAGGAAGAGCTTCTGGCGAAGATTACGACCTTTATGGCAGGACGTGCGGCAGAGGATATTGTGTTTGGCTCATCTACCAGCGGCGCTGCAAATGATATTGAAAGTGCAACCAATATTGCCAGAAATATGGTTACACGATTTGGAATGTCTGATAAGTTCGGCATGATGGGACTGGCTTCTGTGGAGAACCAGTATCTGGAAGGAAGAGCATCCCTGACCTGCGGCGATAAGACGGCAGCCCTGATTGATGATGAGGTGCTGGCAATTATTAATCGCAGCTACAATACGGCGAAGGAGCTGTTAGAAGAGAATAAAGAGGTACTGGATCATATCTCAGATTATCTCTATGAACATGAGACCATTACCGGTAAGGAATTCATGAAGATTTTCCGTGAATTAAAAGGAATTCCTGAGCCAGAGGAAGAAGCGAAAAGCGATAAGCTGCAGGAGAGCATTGCACAAGATGCCTCCAAAGAGGAAAGCATCTTCGTAGAGGAAGAAATGCCCAAGGAAGAAGCGGCAACGGAATCTGCAGATGAAACGAGTACAGCGGTGTCTCCAGAAACAGAAGCTTCTAACAATGATTAATTTATGTTTGATTTAAAAGAAGAATTAAAAAAACTCCCGGATCAGCCGGGAGTATATATTATGCATGATGCAGCGGATACCATTATTTATGTGGGCAAAGCAATCAGTCTGAGAAATCGTGTGCGACAGTATTTTCGGGCTAGTCATGATGAAGGTATTAAAAAGGATCAAATGGTTTCGAAGATTGATCATTTTGAATACATCATTACAGACTCTGAATTAGAAGCACTGGTTTTGGAATGTAATCTGATTAAGGAGCATCGGCCAAAATATAACACAATGCTTAGGGATGATAAGACATATCCATATATTAGGGTGACGCTGGGAGAAGATTTTCCCAGGGTCCTCTTTTCACGTCAATTGCTAAAGAATAAGGACCGCTTTTTTGGACCCTTTACCAGTGCAGGAGCTGTAAAATCTACCATTGAATTAATACAGAAGATTTATCATATTCGAACCTGCAACAAGAAATTCCCGGAAGCCATTGGAAAAGACCGTCCATGTTTGAATTATCATATTAAACAGTGCCAGGGCGTATGTCAGGGGTATATTTCCAAGGAAGAATATGCAAAAAATGTGAATGGTGCGTTGGACTTTCTAAATGGTAATTATCAGCCAGTGATTCAGATGTTAGAAGAGAAGATGAAGGAGGCTGCCGCCAGTCTGGAATTCGAAAAGGCAGCGGAGCAGCGGGATTTATTAGAAGCGGTGAAGCAATGTGCTCAGAAGCAGAAAATAACCCATATGGATGGTGAGGACAAAGATATTATCGCTATGGCAATCGAAGGGGAGGATGCTGTCGTCCAGGTATTCTTTATTCGTAATGGCAGATTGATTGGCAGAGAGCATTTTTTTATGAATATCCGCATGGAGGATGACAGAGCAGGATTAATTCAAAGCTTTATACAACAGTTTTATTCAGGAACGCCACTGATTCCCCGAGAATTATTTGTACAGGAGGAAATTCCAGAGCATGCCTTGATTGAGGATTGGCTGACTCAGAAAAAGGGACAGCGGGTGTATGTACGAAGCCCTAAGATTGGAATGAAGGAGAAACTGGTAGAGCTGGCAGAGAAGAATGCACTGCTGGTGTTAAATCAGGATAAAGAGAAAATCAAGAAGGAAGAGGGCCGGACCATAGGTGCATTGAAAGAAATTGCAGCGTTACTATCACTGGAGCGAATCCAGCGTATGGAGGCATATGATATTTCCAATACCAATGGATTTCAGTCGGTTGGTTCTATGGTGGTTTTCGAAAAGGGAAAGCCTCAGCGAAGTGATTATCGTAAGTTTAAGCTTAAAACCATTACCGGACCGGATGATTATGGCTCCATGAGAGAGGTTTTAACACGACGTTTCCGCCATGGGATGGAAGAAAAAAATGAATTAAAAGAGAAAAATCTGGAAGAACAGCTGGGAAGCTTTACCCGTTTTCCGGATGTGATTATGATGGATGGTGGTAAAGGACAGGTTCATATCGCAGAAGAAGTTCTAAGAGAATTGAATTTAAAGATTCCAGTATGTGGTATGGTGAAGGATGATCATCATCGTACCCGTGGATTGTATTATCAGAATCAGGAGATTCCCATTGATAAATCATCCGAAGGATTCAAATTAATTACCCGGCTTCAGGATGAAGCACATCGTTTTGCTATCGAGTATCATAAATCTCTGAGAAGCAAGGGGCAGGTGCATTCCTTCCTGGACGATATTATGGGAATCGGACCGGCAAGGAGAAAGGCCTTGATGAAGAAGTATATGAGTGTAGATCGTATGCGAGAGGCAACCTTGGAAGATTTGATGGATACACCATCCATGAACCCAGCGGCAGCAGAAGCATTGTATGAATTCCTTCATCAGGAGAAACCTGTTTGACAATCAATGGAAATCATATAAAATAAGACTATAAATATAAGACGGAAATATAATACTAATGGAGGAACGTCGTATGGAAGGTGCAAAAATCTCAAAGATTGCAAAAAAACTTGAATTACAAAATTTTACAGAAGAACTAAATCTAAAAGAGCATATGGTTCATGTGTCAGATATTAATCGCCCTGCACTTCAGTTAAATGGATTTTTCGAGCATTTTGAAGAGGGGAGAATTCAGTTAATCGGTATGGTGGAAGCAGCATATTTGGATAAGAAGGAAGCATCTCAAAGAGTGGAAATCTATCAGAAGCTGTTGAGCTACAATATTCCATGTATTATTTTCTGCCGTGGATTTGCTCCGGAAGATAGCCTTTTAACCATAGCAAAGGAACGTAAGATACCAATTTTAGGAACCACCCGTGGTACATCAGAATTTATGGCGGAGTTGATATACACATTAAGTATGGAGCTGGCACCTTGCACTACCATCCATGGGGTATTGGTGGATGTATATGGAGAAGGATTGCTGATTACTGGAGAAAGTGGCATTGGAAAAAGCGAGGCAGCACTGGAGCTGGTTCGTAGGGGACACCGTCTGGTTGCAGATGATGTGGTCGAGATTCGCAAAACCAATGAACATACATTAATTGGTTGCTCCCCTGATATTACAAAACATCTGATTGAATTACGTGGTATTGGGATTATAGATGTGAAGAGCCTTTTTGGTGTTGAATGTGTGAAGGAACGTCAGAAGATAGATTTTGTAATTAAGCTGGAGGATTGGAAGGCAGACAATGAATATGATCGTCTGGGACTGGAGGACGAGTATATGGATATTCTGGGCAAGAAGGTAACCTGTCACTCACTGCCCATCCGTCCAGGACGAAATCTGGCAGTTATTTGTGAGACAGCAGCAGTAAACCATAGACAGAAGAAGATGGGCTATAATGCTGCACAGGAGCTATATCGCAGAGTACAGAATAATATTAGCAATGGGAATAGTCAAGAGGATGACGAATAAGCGATAGAAAAGGAAGAAAAAAGCGATGGAAAGAAAAAATGCCTGGGAAAAATATCCCGAAGGAGAGAAAAGAGACAAGGTTTTTGATTTTGCAAAGGAATATATAGCTTTCTTATCAGAATGTAAAACGGAAAGAGAATGTACAGCATATTTCCGCCAAAAAGCGCAGCAGAATGGCTTCCGAAATCTGGAGGATGTGATTGCAGAAAACAAACAGCTGAAGGCCGGAGATAAAGTATATGCAGTCAATATGGACAAGGCAATTTCTTTATTTGTAATTGGTACACAGGACTTGGAGCAGGGGCTAAATATTTTAGGTGCACATATTGATTCTCCAAGACTTGATTTAAAACAAAACCCACTATATGAGGATACACAGCTTGCAATGCTGGATACCCATTACTATGGAGGGGTAAAAAAGTATCAATGGGTAACGCTTCCTCTGGCTCTTCATGGTGTGGTCGTTAAAAAAGATCAGACGGTCATTCCTGTGTCCATTGGAGAAAAACCGGAGGATCCAGTCTTTGGAGTTAGCGATTTATTGATTCATCTGGCATCAGAGCAGCTGGAGAAAAAGGGAAATAAAGTCGTGGAAGGGGAAAATCTGGATGTATTGGTAGGAAGTATTCCACTGGAAGAAACAGAAGATGAAAAGGCGAAGGAAGCAGTAAAAGCGAACATCCTTCAGATTTTACTTCATACCTATAATATAGAGGAAGAAGATTTCCTTTCTGCAGAAATTGAGGTGGTACCAGCAGGTGCTGCCAGAGATTATGGAATTGATCGCAGTATGATTATGGGGTATGGTCATGATGATCGTGTATGCGCATATCCTTCCTTTGAGGCAATGCTGCAGGTAACCAATCCAAAACGAACCATGGCCTGTCTGCTAGTGGATAAAGAGGAAATTGGAAGCGTAGGAGCAACTGGAATGCAGTCAAGATTTTTTGAAAACACGGTAGCAGAGTTATGCGGACTGATGGGAGAATACTCAGAACTGAAGGTACGACGCGCGTTGAAAAACTCCAAGGCACTGTCATCTGATGTAAGTGCTGCCTTTGATCCAAACTATCCACAGGTGATGGAGAAAAATAATTCTGCATATTTCGGACGAGGACTGGTATTTAATAAATATACAGGTGCTCGTGGCAAGAGTGGTTCTAATGATGCAGGCGCAGAATATGTTGCCAATGTGCGTCATATGATGGATAAGCACCAGGTATATTTTCAGACATCAGAGTTAGGCAAGGTAGATCAGGGAGGCGGTGGCACCATCGCATATATCCTGGGCAATTATAATATGCAGGTAATTGATAGCGGGGTGGCAGTATTGAATATGCATGCTCCATGGGAAATTATCAGTAAAGTAGATTTGTATGAAGCATATCTAGGTTATATTGCATTTTTGAAAGAGGCTTAAATGGATAGAGTAATCATAAAGCAGCTGGAAGAAATCTTAGGTGAAAAGGAAGTTCATTTAGCAGAGCCAATGGATAGGCATACCACCTTTCGAGCAGGCGGTCTGGCAGAAGTATATGTAGAGCCCAAGATTCATCAGGTGAAGCTTGTAATAGATTTATGTAAACAAAATGAAGTACCATATCAGGTAATTGGTAATGGAAGTAACCTATTGGTATCGGATCATGGATTGCCGGGAGTAGTGATATCCTTTGGCCGTCCGTCTGCTGACATTGAAATAGAAGGAACCGAAATCCTTTGTCAGGCAGGGGCAATGCTTAGTGCGGTGGCTGCAAAAGCAGCGGAAGCATCTTTAACAGGTATGGAATTTGCAGCAGGAATCCCTGGAAGCATCGGCGGAGCTGTTGTAATGAATGCAGGAGCCTATGGCGGAGAGATGAAGGATATCATTAAGGAAGTAGTGATTTTAAATCAGCAGATGGAACGAGAGACCATATTGGTAGATGATTTAAACTTATCCTATCGTCACAGTAGAATAATGGAGGAAGGCGGCATTGTTTTGTCAGCCAGACTGCAATTGAGCCAGGGAGATAAAGGCATTATTCGACAGAGAATGGAGGAGCTGAAGGCACAACGCATAGCGAAACAGCCTTTAAATTATCCCAGTGCCGGAAGCACTTTTAAGCGTCCGGAGGGATATTTTGCCGGCAAACTTATTATGGACGCCGGCTTGTCAGGATACCAGGTAGGGGGCGCACAGGTTTCTACCAGACATTGTGGATTCGTAGTGAATACCGGAAATGCTTCTGCCAGCGATATATATCAGCTCATATGCCAGGTTCAAAAGAAGGTACAGGCAGAATATGGAGTATGGTTGGAACCGGAGGTCCGTTTGTTAGGAGAATTCTAGAAAGGAGGATGCCATGAAATTATTGTTGCTTACAGGAATGTCAGGAGCAGGAAAAAGCACAGCCTTTAAAATGATGGAGGATTTGGGATACTATTGTGTTGATAATCTTCCGGTACAGCTGTTAAAGAGCTTTGTTGATTTATCGGATAATCCTACATCGAAAAACCAGAAGGTGGTAGTAGGAATCGATATTCGAAGTGGTGATTCCCTTCATTTGGTTCAAAATATTTTAGATGAATTATCTCAGGATGGTAAGAAATTTGACATTCTCTTTCTAGATGCCGAGGATGATGTACTGCTAAAGAGATATAAGGAAACAAGGAGAAACCATCCTTTGTCAGGCACGGAACGCATTCAGGGAGGAATTACAAAAGAACGAGAGGCTATGCAATTCCTTAAGACGAAGGCGGATTATATTATTGATACCAGTCATTTGTTAACCCGAGAGCTGAAAGGGGAATTAGAAAAAATCTTTGTAGAGGATCAGAAATATCAGAGTCTGTTTATTACCATATTGTCCTTTGGATTTAAGTATGGCATTCCTCAGGATGCAGATTTGGTTTTTGATGTTCGTTTTTTACCAAATCCATACTATGTAGAGGAACTTCGGCCAAAAACGGGAAATGATAAAGAAATTCAGCAGTTTGTACTGGCTTATCCAGAAGCACATGTTTTTTTAAACAAGCTTGAGGATATGATTCGGTTTTTAATTCCCAATTACATCAAGGAAGGAAAGAATCAATTGGTGATTGCTATCGGATGTACTGGTGGAAAGCACCGTTCCGTTACTTTGGCAAACCAGTTATATGAGCGTCTGTCCAAGAGTGATGTGTACGGAATTAAGATTGAACATCGCGATATCACCAAAGATGCCCAGCGTGGAAAATAGAAAGGATGCATAGATGTCTTTCTCTAAAGAAGTAAAAGAGGAACTGGAAAAACATATTAGCAAGAGCAGACATTGTCAAATAGCAGAGCTTTCAGCCATCATGAGTTTTGAGGGGCGAATCTGTCAGATTGGTCACAGGACGGCCTTCGTCATAGAATCTGAAAATGAGCAGACCCTTAGAAAATACTTTACTTTATTAAATAAAACGATTAATATAGGAAGGTATGAAAAAGAGCTGTTTGATGATGAAGCCAGATTATTATTGGAAATGGTGAAAATGTGGAGAGAAACTCCCCAGGGAGTTCTTTGCAGAGTAGATGTGGTGGATGGTCTGTTGCTGCAGCAGAATTGTTGCAAGAGAGCTTTTATCAGAGGAGCCTTTCTGGCATCTGGCTCCATTAGTGATCCCAATAAGGCTTATCATTTTGAAATAGTATGTAAAAGTTTACCCCAGGCAAAGCAGCTGCAGGAGGTGATTAACACCTTTTTACTGGATGCTAAAATTGTTGAACGCAAGAAGCATTATGTGGTATACCTTAAAGAAGGTGCTCAGATTGTGGATATGCTGAATGTTATGGGAGCTCATGTTGCATTAATGAACTTGGAAAACGTTAGAATTTTAAAGGAAATGCGAAATTCTGTTAATCGAAAGGTGAACTGTGAAACTGCCAATATTAGTAAGACGGTGAATGCAGCGGTTCGCCAAGTGGATGATATTTTATTGATTCAGGAAACCAGAGGGTTAAACTCACTGCCAGATAATTTGCAAGAGATAGCCCAGGTCAGGCTTGATCATCCAGATACCCCTTTAAAGGAGTTAGGCGCGTTGCTAGACCCGCCAGTGGGAAAGTCAGGGGTGAATCATAGATTGCGTCGGATAAGCGACATTGCGAAAGAGCTTAGAAATTAGGAGGAACAAACATGAAAAGAGAAGTAGTCATTCATATGTCAAATACCATGGAGGCAACCCCGATTGCCCATCTTGTGCAGTTGGCAAATCAATTTCAAAGCCAGATTTATTTTGAAATGGATACCAAGAAGGTGAATGCAAAGAGTATCATGGGAATGATGAGTCTGGTGCTGACATCCGGATCAGAAGTGACGGTGCTAGCAGAAGGTGATGATGAAGAGCTTGCCGTGTGTGAAATAGAGAAGTTCTTAACAGAATAGGTGCAGCGTATGAAAGAAAAACTTTTATTTATTTTTAATCCCAGGTCCGGAAAAGGGCAGATTAAAATGCATTTAGCAGATATAATAGATGTAATGGTAAAAGCAGGTTTTGAAGTAACGGTGTATACAACCCAGTGTCAGGGGGATGCTATTAGAAAAGCAAAGGAGGAGGCTGGTAATTATCAGCGAATCGTATGCTCTGGTGGTGATGGCACATTAGATGAAGTAGTAACAGGAGTTATGGAATCCGGACGTAAAGTTCCCATTGGATATATTCCAGCAGGAAGCACCAATGATTTTGGTAATTCGCTGGGTATTGATAAGGATATGATTCATGCCGCAGAAATTGCAGCAGGCAAGGAAGCATTTTCCTGTGATATCGGGAAATTTAATAAGGATTCTTTTGTATATGTTGCTGCGTTTGGCATTTTTACAGAGGTATCCTATCAGACCAGTCAGGAAATGAAGAATGTCTTTGGACATGCTGCGTACATATTAGAGGGAGCGAAGCAGTTACGAGATATTCCATCCTTCCGTATGCAGGTGGAATATGATGGAAATGTAATTTATGATGAATTTATTTATGGCATGGTTACTAATTCAGTTTCTGTAGGTGGTTTTAAGGGACTGATTTCCAAAGAGGTTGGCTTGGATGACGGCGTTTTTGAAGTAACATTAATTAAGATGCCAAAGAATCCCATTGAGTTAAATGAAATTCTGGGCTGTCTTACCAACTTTATTCGTGATTCTGTCATGATATATTCATTTCAGACCAGTCACATCAAGTTTACCAGCAATGATGCGGTGCCCTGGACACTAGATGGAGAATTCGGTGGAGAGCATGAGTCTGTATCCATTGAAAATCAGCATCAAGCATTGGAAATTATGGTTGAATAGCTTATGAAATTAGGATATAATGGCGATAGACGTTACGGCAGAAAGATGTCTTTGACGATCATATTTTAAATTGGGAATGAAAAGAAACGGAGGAACAATTATGTTAGTAGCTGCAAAAGAGATGTTAGATAAGGCTAAGGCAGGTCATTACGCAGTAGGCCAGTTTAATATCAATAATTTAGAGTGGACCAAAGCGGTTCTTTTGACTGCACAGGAGTGCAATTCACCAGTTATCTTAGGAGTATCTGAGGGCGCTGGGAAATACATGACAGGATACAAGACCGTAGCCGCAATGGTTAAGGCTATGATGGAAGAATTAGAGATTACAGTTCCAGTTGCTTTACATTTAGATCATGGCTCTTATGAAGGATGCTTAAAATGTGTAGAAGCAGGTTTTTCATCCATTATGTTTGACGGCTCTCATTATCCAATTGATGAAAATGTGGCTAAGACAACAGAATTAGTTAAAATTGCTCATGATAATGGAATGTCCATTGAAGCAGAAGTAGGATCCATTGGTGGAGAAGAAGATGGTGTTGTAGGAGCAGGCGAATGTGCAGATCCTAAGGAATGTAAGATGATTGCTGATCTTGGTGTTGACTTCCTTGCAGCTGGAATCGGTAACATTCATGGAAAGTATCCTGCAAACTGGCAGGGATTAAGCTTTGAAACCTTAGATGCTGTTCAGCAGTTGACAGGAGCTATGCCATTGGTATTACATGGTGGTACAGGCATTCCGGAAGATATGATTAAGCGTGCTATTTCACTTGGAGTTGCTAAAATCAATGTAAATACAGAGTGTCAGTTATCCTTTGCAGATGCTACCAGAAAATATATTGAAGCAGGCAAGGACCTAGAAGGAAAGGGATTTGATCCTAGAAAACTCTTAGCACCTGGAACAGAAGCAATTAAGGCAACTGTAAAAGAAAAAATGGAATTATTTGGTTCCGTAAATAAAGCCTAAAGAGTGCAGGTGTTCCGGAAACGGAGCACCTTTTCTTTATAACAGACCGAGCAAGGAAGGGAAAAGACGATGGCAGAAAATAACGAATATTTTAACGTGGCAGATATCTTTGGAGCAAATGTGTTCAATGATAGTGTGATGCGCGAGAGATTACCGAAAAAAACATACCAGAAATTAAAGGAAACGATTCGTGAGGGAAAGGAACTGGATTTAGAAACGGCGGATGTGGTTGCTCATGAAATGAAGGAATGGGCAATTGAAAAGGGAGCAACTCATTATACGCATTGGTTCCAGCCCCTAACAGGAGTCACAGCAGAAAAACATGATTCCTTTATTACAGCGCCCATGTCCAATGGCAAGGTATTAATGAGCTTTTCTGGTAAAGAATTAATTAAAGGCGAGCCAGATGCATCTTCCTTCCCTTCTGGAGGTCTTCGTGCCACCTTTGAGGCAAGGGGCTATACTGCTTGGGACTGCACTTCTCCGGCTTTCGTAAGAGAAGATGCAGCAGGCGCAACTCTTTGCATTCCTACCGCATTTTGTTCCTATACAGGAGAGGCACTAGATCAGAAGACACCGTTGCTTCGTTCCATGGAAGCGATAAATCAACAGTCTCTTCGCTTGCTTCGCTTGTTTGGAAATCAGACATCAAAAAGAGTGGTTCCATCGGTAGGCGCTGAGCAGGAATATTTTATTGTAGATCGTGAGAAATATCTTCAGAGAAAAGATTTAATCTATACCGGCCGTACCTTAATTGGTGCAATGCCTCCCAAGGGACAGGAAATGGATGATCATTATTTTGGATCTATCCGGGAGAGAATTGCCGGTTATATGAAAGCAGTCAATGAAGAATTGTGGAAGCTGGGTGTTTCATCTAAGACGCAGCATAACGAAGTGGCACCTGCACAGCATGAGCTGGCACCAATTTATGCCCAGGCAAACGTGGAAGTGGATCATAATCAGCTGGTAATGGAGACCTTGAAAAAGGTGGCAGGACGTCAGGGCCTGCATTGTCTCCTGCATGAAAAACCCTTTGCCGGTGTAAATGGTTCAGGAAAGCATAACAACTGGTCTCTTGTCACAGATGATGGTATTAATCTTTTGGAGCCGGGAAAAACTCCCCATGAGAATATTCAGTTCCTTTTAGTTCTTTGCTGTATTTTGGAGGCAGTAGATAAACATGCGGACCTTTTAAGAGAGTCAGCAGCGGATGTGGGAAATGATCAGAGACTGGGAGCCAATGAGGCACCTCCTGCAATCATTTCGGTATACCTGGGAGAACAGCTACAGGATGTTTTAACACAGCTGATTGACACTGGTGCAGCAACTCACAGCATCAAGGGAAAACGATTAGAAACAGGGGTGAGAACCCTTCCAGACTTTATGAAGGACGCCACAGATCGTAACCGTACTTCACCTTTTGCATTTACCGGTAATAAATTTGAATTTCGTATGGTAGGCTCTCAGGACTCTGTAGGAGAACCAAATATTGTGTTAAATACCATTGTGGCAGAAGCGTTCTGTGAAGCCTGTGATGAGTTAGAAAAGGCAGATGACTTCCAGCTGGCAGTTCATGATTTGATTAAAAAGCTTGCAACAGAGCATGAACGAATTGTATTCAATGGTAACGGATATTCCGATGAATGGGTGGCAGAAGCCGAAAGACGTGGGCTGCCAAATATTCGTTCCATGGTAGAGGCAATTCCAGCACTTACCACAGAGAAATCCATTGCGTTATTTGAGAAGTTTAATGTATTTACCAGACCAGAATTAGAATCCCGTGCAGAAATTGAATATGAAATTTATGCAAAGGAAATTAATATTGAAGCAAAAACGATGATTGACATTGTAGGAAAACAGGTCATTCCTGCTGTTATTACATATACTACGCAGCTGGCAACCTCAATTAATCAGGTAAAAGCTGCCTGTGAGGGAGCAGACGTTAGCACACAGACCGAACTGCTTATAGAGGTATCAGATCTTCTTAGTGATTCTAAGGTGGGTCTTGCAAAGCTTCAGGACGTGGTTGTTCAGGGAATGAAGATGGGAAATAACCAGGAACGCGCTACCTACTACCGTGATGAGGTATGTACAGCCATGGCTCAGCTTCGTACACCAATCGATAAATTAGAGATGTTAGTTGATAAGGAAGTATGGCCAATGCCATCCTATGGAGATCTTATTTTCGAGGTATAGAAAATGGAACAAAACATCTTGTTTATAAACAATAGAGAACAGGAACGAATTGCATTTCGGGGTGCCCTTGTGGACACCCCTTTTGTGGTTGACTTGGCCGAAACAGGTGAAGACGGAATTCACTTTTTAGAACAAAAGGAATATGGTGTAGTTGTTTGTGACCGTTATAAACAGGACCATGTGATTGCGTATATCTATGAACATTGTCCCAATACATTTTGCATTTTGAATGCAGTGACTTTAAATAAGGCGGACCTTCAGTTTTATTTGAATGAAAGGCATGTTTATCGGATATTTCTTGCACCGGTGGACTATCGTCAGGATATGCTGTCTGTGATACAGCAAGCCATGTTGGATTATCAGGTTTTAAAGACTGATGCAGGAGAGAAGCAGAAAAAAGAACAACAGAAGGTGGAGAAGGAAGCTGCATTGCAGGCGGCGTTAAAGGTCCTTGGAGAACAGGATATGAAATGGAAGGATGTGGAGCGTACATCACAATATTTTAAAAAACGTTCGCTCTTTTATACCGGAAAAAATCTGCCCAAGGAACGTCTAGCTTATGTGGAGAACTTTGAGAATATGGTGTTACAGCATTTAGCTTTTTTTATGAAAAAAAGAAGTATTTCATCAGATGAGCTTCAGGATATGCTACAGAAGCGATTAAACAAGAACGGAGAAGACCGCAATTTCTCAGTTATTTGTCCACAGGATATAAAAGATGCCGCAAGCACCTACTTTTTTGCCAGAGCCTGGTTTTTTAGCTGGATGATTGCATATCGAATGAGTCTTCTTACAGAGACCTATATTATTCGTACAGAAATCACAAAGCTCAAGTTAAAGGAGTATAAGGTGAGCTTGATATGCTATTTGCCTAAGGAAACCTGGGAGAAGCAGAAACAGGATGTTGCAGAGCATACAATCTCGGAGGTGGTATTAAATATTCTGGAGGCATTCGCATTAGAATGTGTTACGGTTGCAGATGATTATGAAGTGATTTATCATGTGATGATAAAAGACGAATAATCTCTCAATGAAAGTAAAAAAAGGTTCGACCGTGTTTCGGTCGAACCTTTTTGCATGCTAGAATCCATATCGATAATCTATGGCGTTGTGGTCGTTGTTGGAGTTGTCGTTGTTCCACTTTCGCTGGTGCCGTCATCTGTGGTAGTTGTGCTTCCATCCGTAGAAGCTGGAGGTGTAGTACTTGTTGCATGGGTATGCACAGTACACTGGGTTGTTAAAGCCTCTGGAGAAATCAGGTATGGTTCGTCCCCGGTTCCAAGGCTTCCGCCAACAATATATACTCCTGCTTGGATGCAGTCTGCCGGGCAGTACTGACCAGCCAGCTGACCGGAGGTAGTACATAAGGAAACTGCTACGTGATGGTCGCAAGGCTCTGTAGGCTCTGTTCCAGTTGCGAAGAATTCATTGTAAACCATGCTGCCTCTAGGATCGGCATCACATACACCAGGAATAGCAAGTTTCCCGGATTTTTTACACACGGTTGCTGTTACAATACCGGATGGCTGAACGAAATCCTTATATTCCAGATTAGAATGGACGCGACTCATGACTGCTTTCCAAATCCGTTTGGAATAGGAAGTGTTAGATTGAACGGAATTATCATCATATCCACCCCAGATAACAGCGGTATAGTAAGGAGTATAACCGGCAAAAACGGTATCACGATTCTTGGTAGTAGTACCGGACTTACCTGCTACAGCCATGCCACTAAAGTTAGCAGCACCACCGGTTCCCTGTGTCATAACATCCTGCATTGCACTAGTAAGAAGCCATGCAGTAGTTTCTTTTAATACGGCTTTTGAAGTATTGGTAGTATTGTCCAGAATAACATTTCCGTTATGATCTAGCACCTGGGTATACAGGATCGGTTTGTTATATTTTCCACCATTTGCAATGGTTGCATATGCATCTGTTAATTCTAAATTAGTAACACCATTGGTAATTCCTCCCAGAGCCAAAGCCTGGTTGTTATCACCACTTACTAAAGTTGTGATTCCCAAATCCTGAGCATATTGGAATCCCAGACCTGTTCCGATTTCTGTTAATGCCTTTACTGTTACTACGTTAATGGAGTTGGTAATACCTTCTCGCAGGGTAGTAAATCCGGTGTAATTACTGTCATAATTTCGAAGTGGAGTGCCATCAGCATAGGTCATTGGAGCATTATCTTCTACAGATGCAAGGGTAAGTCCACCTGCATCAAGAGCAGCAGCGTATGCAGCAATAATCTTAAAGGTGGAGCCAGGTTGCCTTGAGGTATCCACGGCACGGTTTAGGGTCTTGCTTGCTGTCTTATCGCCTCGTCCACCAACCAGTGCTACCACGGAACCAGTGGACTGATCAATGATAGTCATTGCTGTCTGGGGCTGTAGCGTGTATGTGACAGTCTCCCCAGATTCTGTTACCGTATCGCCTTCCTCCATAACCTCAGCCTTGTATGCTGCAATTGCTTCTGCAGCAGCCTCCTGAGAAGAGAAGTTGATGTCATAGGAAGCGTCTTTTGCCTGATAGTATGATAACATCGTCTGTTCACTATAGTTCTTCGTGGAACCATCCGGTTTGGTTACAGTCAGTCGATATGAGAAGGAATATTGCACCTTGGTTGAGTAGTTATCGTTATTGTTAATTTCCTGATCGCATATACTCTGTATCGCTGGATCCTGCGTAGATTGGATGGTGAGGCCTCCAGCATAAAGCATCTGATAAGCCTGGGTTTCAGTATATCCCTTCTGTTCAATTAAATCTTCAACAACCTCGTCAGTGAGCGCATCTACGAAGTAAGAAGTTGTACTAGATGACTGAATATCATTATTTGCTATTTGAATGCGGTCATACACATTATCATCCATGGCAGCATCATAAGCTTCCTGGTCGATGTATTCCTGCTTCAGCATATTGTCTAAGACCTTCTTGCGTCGTTTCGCGTTTTCATCCGGATTGGAAATAGGGTTATACTTGGATGGATTCTGTGTAATTGCAGCAATTACTGCGCTTTCTGATAAATTTAATTCAGAAACAGACTTGTTAAAATAACGCTCAGAAGCAGATTCCACACCTAACGTATTTTGTCCAAGATTGATGGTATTCAGGTAGTTTTCCAGGATGGTATCCTTGTCCGTAACCTTTTCTAACTGGATTGCCAGGTATTGCTCTTGAATCTTACGATTAACGCTGTCAAGGAAGGTGTTTTCCTGTGTCCAGGTTGTAAAGTAATTATTCTTTAACAGCTGCTGGGTAATGGTACTGGCACCCTGAGAGAAATCAAATCCATTTAATACACCAGTAAATCCAGCTCGAATGATTCCCTTAATATCGATTCCATTGTGAACATAGAACCGGGAATCCTCAATAGCAACAAATGCATGCTGCAGATCCTTTGGGATTTCTGTTAGACTTACATATTGCCGGTTCGCACCGGAAGAAGCCAGAGATTCTATTTCCTGTCCCTGGTTGTCCAACACGGTGGTAGCAAACCCGGTGGGGCTGATATTAACATCGGAGATATCAGGACACTGGTCAATGAGACGCTTGGCATAGATTCCGCCGCCAATTCCTCCAATAATAATAACTGCTAATATACAGATAAGAAGTGATTTTAGAAAAACCACGCCAAATTTCTTTTTGGCCTTTGTACGTTTACTGGATAATTTTTTACCCTGTTTTTTTGCACTTTTTTTACCATAGTTCATAAATTGCCTCCTTTATAATAAGCAAAAGCACCTTTATTATACCAAAAAAATCAGTTATAATAAAGTACAATCTCATTGGAAGGAAAGAACAATGGCTGAGGAAAAGAGAAAAATGATATATTGTGGGGGAGAAGGAGAGATTGTAGAGAAAAAATCTCGTTTTATCGCCCATATCATACCGGTCACTACCGAGGAGCAGGCAATTGCTTTTATCGCTGATATGAAGAAAAAATATTGGGATGCCAGGCATAATTGCTATGCCTATATTGTGGGAACAAAGGATGAATGGATGCGATGCTCAGATGATGGGGAACCATCCCAGACGGCAGGTCGTCCCATGCTCGATGTGTTAATAAAGGAAGATATCCATAATGTGGTAGTGGTTGTGACCCGGTATTTTGGCGGAGTTCTACTAGGAACAGGAGGTTTGGTCAGAGCATATCAGGCAGCGGTAAAGGAAGGCCTGTCTCAGTGTGTGATTGCTGTATGTTCTAAGGGGCAGAAGCTGGATATTGTTACCGATTATAATGGCCTGGGAAAGGTGGAATATCTGATTCGTCAACGGGACATTCCACACATAGACACTGCATATCAGGAAAATGTCGTGATTTCTGTTGTGATACCAATGGAAGAAAAAGAATCTATCATAGAAGAGATTACCCAGCAAACTAGAAATACAGCAAGGCTTCAATGGGGTGAAAAGGTTGAATTTGCGGTGCTTCGTCAAGGGGGAAATAAAAAAATAGAATTTTTTTAAAAAAGTACTTGATTTTTTATTTTCTCTCATATATAATATCGATTGTTGAGTTGACACAACAACAAACATATTGGCCCATAGCCAAACGGTAAGGCAGCGGACTCTGACTCCGTCATTTCAAGGTTCAAATCCTTGTGGGCCAGCGAAAGAACCCCAGTAGAAATTCTACTGGGGTTTTTAACATATAAAATGTATCTTGTGTAATTCTTTTATTTCAGCTAAGATAGAGAAGACAATAAGTGAAAAGGCGAAGACAGAATATGTATACATTAGAAGGACGAGTTAGATACAGTGAAATTGATGGGAAAGGACAGCTGACCATTCCGGCATTTATTAACTACTTGCAGGATTGTTGTACCTTCCAGGCGGAGGATGCAGGAATCGGCCTGAATTTTTTGATGGCGCGCAATCGTGCCTGGTTTTTAAACTCCTGGCAGATAGAGCTGTTGGAGCTTCCTCATATGGCGGAAGAAATATTTGTACGAACCTGGGCATATAAGTTTCAGGGGTTTTATGGATTTCGAAATTTTCTTTTAGAGGATAAAAAGGGGAAGGTATATGCCAAGGTGAATTCTTTGTGGATTTTCATGGACACCACAAGTATGCGTCCTGTTCGAATCGAATCAGAGATTGCAGATGCCTATGGAATGGATCCGGAGATTAGCGGGAAATGGCCTTCCAGAAAGATCTCTTTGCTGGATGATTTCGTTGTAGAAGATGAAATGATTGTGACCCGTTATTTTTTAGATACAAATCATCATGTAAATAATGAGAAGTATGTAGAGTTAGCGTTAACCTGTGTTCCTGAGGACACGAACATTCGTTATATTCGTGTGGAATATAAAAGTGCGGCAGTCCTAGGAGATAAAATGGTGTTGAAAAAGGCTCAGAAGGAAGATGTGATTCAAATAGAACTAGGTGACGGAGACAGTACCATTTATGCGGTGGTGGAGCTCCAGATATCATAGAATAAATGAGGTTAAAATGATTAAATTAGGTGAATATCAAACACTGAATATAGTGAAAAAGGTAGAGTTTGGGGTATATGTTGCTGAACCGGATGATGAAGAAAACCGGATTTTACTTCCCTTTAAACAGGTACCGCAGGGAGCGGACGTTGGGGATGATGTACGGGTCTTTGTTTATCGGGATTCCAAGGATCGGTTGATTGCAACTACCATGCAGCCCAAGCTTACATTAGGACAATATGGAGTTCTCACGGTGAAGGAAGTGAGCAAAATCGGTGCGTTCCTTGATTGGGGATTGGAGAAGGATTTATTTCTTCCATTTAAAGAAATGACGGAAAAAGTGCAGCCTGAGGATGAAATTCTGGTTCGTCTGTATATTGATAAAAGCCAACGGTTATGTGGAAGCACCAAAGGAATCTATGAATTACTGTCTTGTAACTCCCCCTATATCATTGGAGATGAGGTGACAGGAAGAGTATATGAATTTAGTGGAAATTTTGGAACCTTTGTAGCAGTAGATGATAAATATTCCGCTATGATTTCCAAGCATGAGAACACCAGCTTTCTGAAGTTGGGAGATGTTATTACCGCAAAGGTTACAAATGTAAAGGAAGATGGCAAGCTAGATATTACCCTAAGGGAGAAAGCATATATTCAGATGGATGAGGACGCTGAAATGCTTCTTAGTCTGATTGATGAATATGCCGGTGTACTTCCTTTCTCGGAAAAGGCATCTCCAGAGGTTATTTTAAGGGAGACAGGCCTTAGTAAAAATGCTTTCAAACGTGCAGTTGGAAAATTGTACAAAGAAAAGAAAATAGATCTGAGTGATGGAAAAATCAGAAAAATCTAGTTAGAAAGAAGGAAGAAAGATGAAAAAAGTAATTAAAACAGACAAGGCACCAGCAGCAATTGGACCATATTCTCAGGCCATTGAGGTCAATGGAATGGTATATACCTCTGGCATTATCCCGGTAGTTCCTGAAACAGGAGAAATTCCAGAGGGCTCTGCAGCTCAGGCAAAGCAGGCATTTATTAATATGTCTCATTTGTTAGAGGCAGCAGGAACCTCTATGGATCGTGTAGTGAAAACAACAGTATTTATTAAGGAAATGAATGATTTTGCAGCCATTAATGACGTATATAAGGATTATTTCACGGGAGATTTTCCGGCAAGAAGCTGCGTTGAAGTAGCCCGTCTTCCAAAAGACGTTATGCTTGAGATTGAAGCGATTGCAATAAAATAAAATAAGAAAAAACTGACACCCATTACGGTGTCAGTTTTTTTATACAAGTAAATCGATGCTTTGACCAACTGCTGGATTTACCATAGATTCCAGAGAAGGAGAAGGCATGGCGTTCATAGATGCAATCAGGCCACCTGCCATAGTATCCATGGTATCTAGCTGCTTGCCCATCATTGCGGCCCCAACCTGAGTCATCGTATCATTCTGACTCATAGCCATTGACAATCCTGCAATATCCATATCGCCACCTCTTTTCTTCTAGGATTTAATAAGTACCTTCATTATTACACATAATTGTAAATATTACAAGTTCATGATACAATGATGAGAACTTTTTATGAAATAATCTATGAAAGATTCAGGAGGTACAAATATATGACCTATGATGTAATTATTATTGGCGGAGGCCCAGCGGGTCTTACCGCAGCAATTTATGGAAAGAGAGCAGGACTTTCTACATTGATGATTGAGTCAAGTGCCATCAATGGTGGCCAGATTTTAAGCACCTATGAAGTGGATAATTATCCAGGCCTTCCTAAAATCGCTGGAATGGAGCTGGGAAATAAATTCCAGGAACATGCCAAAGAACTGGGAGCAACCTTTGTTACAGATACCGTATTGTCTATTGAGGGGGACAAACAGGAGAAGCTTGTGGTGACGGAAAAGGAAACGTATCATGCCAGAACTGTAATTATAACCACAGGAGCAGTTCACAGTCAGCTTAGGGTTCCAGGAGAAGAACAATTAAGCGGTATGGGAGTGTCCTACTGTGCTACCTGTGATGGAGCTTTTTTTAGAGGCAGAGAAGTGGCAGTAGTAGGCGGTGGTGACGTTGCTCTAGAGGATGCCTTATTTCTTGCAAGAGGCTGCAGCAAGGTGTATCTGATTCATCGAAGAGATGAGTTTCGTGGTGCCAGGATTTTGCAGAAGCAGATAGAAGAAACGGAGAATATAGAAATTATCTATGATACCATTGTAAAGGAGATTCAGGGGGAAGATATGGTGGAGAATCTTCTTATATATAATAAGAAGACCCAGGAGGAGAAAAAACTTCCAGTATCAGGAATCTTTATTGCGGTAGGTATTGTTCCAAATACGGAAGGAATTCAGGGGCTTCCTAAGCAGGATGAAAAGGGGTATATCGTGGCTGGGGAAGATTGCATTACCAGTATTCCAGGGATTTTTGCTGCAGGAGATGTTCGTACCAAGCCTTTGCGGCAGGTAATTACAGCCTGTGCAGATGGCGCAAACGCAATTACAAGCATTGAAGCATATCTGCATAATATAATGTAAATATTACCTTTTGGTTCAGGGTTGACACATAATATGCTGTGGGTTATAATGAAAAAAGTTAAAAATGTAACAAATTCGTAATATTTGATTATAGAGTATGGAGGATATGGGGATATCATGAATCGTAAAGGAATGAAATTTGCGTCCTACGCAGTTGCGGCTGGCGTATTATTGGGAAGTACAGTGCTAAGCTCAGTAGCAGCGCCTATTGCAGGAGTAACAGGTTTGGCTTCATCAAGTGAAGCTACCGTTGATTCCAATTCGTATTCGACCCTGGCAGGTGTTTCACTTACCATGTCGAATATTTTGGTGGGAACAACGACTGCAAGTGCAGAAAGCACAGATGTAGCGGCAAATGATGCAGCAGTAGTTGCAGTGAGCGAGTATGCGAATGTAGCAATTGCACAGGTTGATAATTATGTAAATGTAAGAAGTATTGCTAGTGAAGAGGGCGAAGTGGTAGGTAAGCTGTATGATAATTCAGCAGCAACGATTGAAGCTACGGAGGGCGACTGGTACAAGATTACTTCCGGTAATGTAACTGGATATGTAAAATGTGAATTTGTCGTTGTAGGAGACGAAGCATTAGCAAGATCTGTCTCTAGAAGAGTAGCTACCGTAACCACACAGACATTATATGTTAGAAAAGAATGCACCACGGAATCTTCTGTTTTGGGAATGGTTCCCGGAGGCGATGATTTAACAGTTACAGATGAATCCACCATTGATCAAGGATGGGTTAAAGTATCCATAGAAGAAGGTGATGGATATGTATCTACGGATTATGTAACATTGTCAACAGAATATACATTGGCTGAATCGAAGGCAGAAGAAGAAGCAAGACTTGCCCGGGAAGAAGCTGAAAGAAAGGCTGCCGCTTCCGCAGCAGCTAAAAAAGCAGCTAAGAGCAGTGGTTCCTCATCTTCTAGCGGTAAGAGCTATTCTGCAGCAAGTGGTTCCGGTGGAAGTGCGGTTGTAAGCTATGCAAGCCAGTTTGTTGGAAATCCATATGTTTATGGAGGCTCCAGCCTGACAAATGGAACAGACTGTTCTGGATTTGTCATGAGTGTGTATTCCGCATTTGGCGTAGGACTTCCCCATTCATCTAGTGGAATGAGAAGTGTCGGATACGCAGTAAGTGAGTCAGATATGCAGCCAGGTGATATTGTATGCTATAGTGGACATGTTGCAATCTATGCAGGTGGTGGACAAATTGTACATGCATCCAATAAGCGAGATGGAATTAAGTATTCAAATGTTAACTATAAGACAATTCTTGCAGTAAGAAGAATTTATTAAAGAAAACAGTGAAAGGGGCATCCTTGAAGGGGTGCTTCTTTTTTTTATAAAAATGTAAAATTCCATAAAACTTTAAATTTTCAGACAACCGGAAAATCACAGTCACTTATACAAATTTGGAAATATGCACAAAAATTAAAAACAAATAAAAAACATAAGATAAAATATTTATAAAATCTTTCTTAGTTATCCACAATAAAAATTGCAAAAACCTTGAAAAATGGACTTATACACGAAGATATCCACTTTATCCACAAAAAAGTAGAAGAAAATTACCTTTGCAAAAAAGGAAAAAAGAACGAATGTTTTGTCGAGATTCCATAAAAAATGTAGAAATAGAAAATAATATTTGACATTTTAAAAATAGAAAAACAATAAAAAAAGAGCTAAATTGGCTAATTAAAATGTAAATAAAGATGAACTTTTCAGACAATTTAGGATATGCAATCCATGGAAAGGAAATTATTGAAAAAGATATCAAGTTTTGCTATACTCTATGAATATATTTTAAGGAAAAAGAGATACTATATGGTAAAAACGGTTGATATACTAGGAATAGAAATTAATAATAGTAGTGCGAGAGATTTAATTGAGATAGCAAAGGAGTATTTTAATAATCCTTCTATGAATATGATTGTATCTATTTCTGCATCTATGCTATTACAATGCCAGTCCAATCCCATGATGCAGGAGGCATTAAACATGCTGGATTTACCAATCATTGGGGATGTGGAAATTCTTGCTGCAGCAGGGTTGGATTCTGCAACCAAGCGCCAGGAGATTAAAAATAATGAATTCTTCCATGAATTTATGAAACATATAGGGAAGGATGGGAGAACAGTATATCTATTAGGAGATACTACCCCAGAAATTCACAAGCTGTCCCGTTATCTAAAGGACACCTATGATAAAGTAAAAGTGGCGGGAGCCTTTGCCATGGAACAATGTACTGGAGATATGGATCATGTAATTAATGAGGTGAATGGAGCAGCTCCTGATGTAATAATATCCATTCTCAGTTCTCCCATGCAGGAAGAGTTCTTGATGAAGGAGCATCAGAAGCTGAATGCCAGTATCTGGTATGGAGCTGGAAAGAATTACATACGAACCAGCAGGCTGGATGAACTTAAGAAATATGCCAATCACCTGATTCACAGAGGAAGACTCATAAAGAGTATAAGTGAATATGACGAAGAGGTGAATGAATCTCATGAGGAATCGAAAGAATAATGTAATGGATGTCCTGTTCATCATAGGGGGAACTGGACTGATGGCCGTAGCAGTGGCTTGTGTATATGAACCAATCGCAATGGTAACTGGTGGGTTTACCGGAGTATCCATCATCATCAAAAGAATAACAGAAACTATCATACCAGGAGGGGTACCTCTTGGTATTTCTAATTTATGCCTAAATATTCCATTATTCCTATGGGCTCTCACAAGAAAAAAGTGGCGTTTCCTTTTTATGACAGTATTTGCTACGGTGCTGCTTTCTGGATGGCTATGGGTCTTACCACCGGTTTATCCGGTTGCTGGAGATTATCTTCTGTCATCTCTTTTGGGAGGCTTCTTAGGTGGGACAGGAATTGGCCTGGTGCTGCGTGGCAAGGCAACCACAGGGGGAACAGACCTATTGGCTGTGCTGTTGCATACATGGATGCCCCATCATACGGTGGTAGAAATCTTAATGGTGATAGATACTATCATTGTTATATTGGGAATGGGAGTGTTCGGACTGCACTCAGCATTGTATGCTATGATTGCTATCTATATGACAGCAAAGATGTCAGATCGAATGACAGAAGGATTGAAATTTGCAAAAGGAGCACTGATTATTACCGATTGGCCGACGCAAGTGGCCGAAAAAATATTAGAACAAATGGAACGAGGGGTTACTTCCATGGAGGCGCGGGGGATGTATAGTGGACAGAAGCGTGGAATGCTATACTGTGTGTTCTCAAGAAAGGAGACAGTTCGCCTCAAGGAAATTGTATATGGAATTGACGAGAAAGCTTTTATTACCCTAATGGATGTAAGAGAGGTTTTGGGCGAAGGATTTTATAATGATTTTCAAAAAAATCCCTAAATATATCTATAAAGTGTTAATATGCATAAAAAAATGACATATAAGTCTTTATTTTTTTGGCAGATTATATTAAAATGCTAAGTAGATATGTGAAAAATCCAAAAAAAGTGAAATACCAAATTGTGTAAATTGTATAAATGCTATACAAAGGGAGGCAAAAGAATGATATCAAACCAAATTCTTCAGAATACCATTGATGGTTTAAATTCCATTACCAAAGTAGATTTTTGCGTCGTAGATGTGGAAGGAAGTATCTTGGCAGCTACATTTTCAGAGGCTCAGCAGTATATTGAGTCGGCAATGACATTTGCAAAATCTCCAGCAGAAAGCCAGGTGGTATTTGGATGCCAGTTTTTTAAGGTGTTCGATGAACAGCAGTTGGAATTTATTGTGCTGGCCAAGGGAGATGGGGAGAATGCGCAGAATATTGGAAAAATTGCTGCATTCCAGATTGAAGAATTGATGGTAGCATATAAAGAACGTTTTGATAAGGATAATTTTATTAAAAATCTTTTGCTGGATAATTTGCTTTTGGTAGACATTTATAACAGAGCAAAAAAGCTTCATGTAGATACCACAGCTCGCAGAGTCGTTATGATTGTTGAAACTGGAGCAGAAAAAGATGGAGATGAGCTGGATCGGGTAAGAAGCATCTTTGGCGGAAAAACCCATGATTTTGTAACGGCGGTAGATGAAAAAAATATTATTGTAGTGAAGGAATTGGGAGAGAAGGATACATACCAGGATGTGGATAAGACAGCAGCAGTGATTGTAGATGCCTTTAAAGATCGTCCCCAGAAGCGTATTTGTGTTTCTTACGGAACGGTGGTACATGAAATAAAAGAGGTGTCCAGGTCCTATAAAGAAGCTGCCATGGCACTGGATGTTGGAAAGATTTTCTTTGGAGAAAAGCAGATTATCGCATACGCAGCACTGGGAATTGGACGATTAATTTATCAGCTCCCCATACCACTCTGTAAGATGTTTATTAAAGAAATATTCGAAGGAAAATCTCCAGATGAATTTGACGAAGAAACATTAAGTACCATTAATAAATTCTTTGAAAACAGTCTGAATGTTTCTGAAACCTCCAGACAGCTGTACATTCATAGAAATACATTGGTATATCGTCTAGATAAACTGCAAAAGAGTACAGGGCTGGATCTTCGTGTATTTGAGGATGCCATTACCTTTAAGATTGCATTAATGGTTGTAAAGTATATGAAATATATGGAAGCACAGGATTATTAAGAACTGGCAAAGTGATACAAAAGGGATGTTACCAGGATAGAAAGCAGGAAATATCATGATTAGACTTGAACATGTAAGTAAGACCTATCAGGCTGAAGTGCCAGCATTAAACGATATTAATTTGAATATTGAAGCGGGAGAATTTGTATTTATTGTTGGGGATAGTGGCTCAGGAAAATCTACTATTATTAAGTTATTACAGAAGGAATTGGACCCAACAGAAGGCAAAATTTTTATTAACGGCAAGGATATTGGAGAAGTAAGTCATAAGCAGGTACCAAGATTTCGAAGAAATATTGGGGTGGTTTTCCAGAACTTTCGACTGCTTCAGGATAGAAATGTATATGAAAATGTTGCATTTGCAATGAAGGTAGTAGAGGCCTCTACTAGGGAAATTAGGAAGAAGGTTCCTCTCATGTTGTCCATGGTAGGATTGGCAGCGAAATATCGCTCTTTGCCCAAGGAACTGTCCGGTGGAGAACAGCAAAGAGTTGCTATTGCCAGAGCATTGGTGAATGAACCGAAGATTCTTCTGGCAGATGAGCCTACCGGAAATCTGGACAATAATAATGCCTGGGAAATTATGAAGTTATTGGAAGAAATCAATGAGCGGGGAACTACAGTAGTGGTTGTAACCCATAATATGGAAATCGTCAAAACAATGAAGAAGCGAGTTATTACCATTAAGAAAGGTGTCATTGTCAGTGATGAGGATTGGGGTGAGACCGATGAAGATTAGTACGTTTTTCTATAATTTTAAACAAGGCATTAAGAATATATGGAGAAATAAAATGTTCTCCCTGGCATCCATTGCAACCATGTCAGCATGTATTTTTTTATTTGGCGTTTTCTATTCACTGGGAGTGAATTTCCAGTCTATGGTGCAAACGGCGGAAGAGGGAGTTGCTGTTACTGTATTTTTCCAGGAGGGAACCACACAGGAACAGATTGACAATATTGGTACGGAAATCAGCAAGCGTGCGGAAGTATCAGAGTACCATTTTGTTACTGCAGAGGAGGCCTGGGACTCTTATAAAACAGAATATTTTGAGGGAAACGAAGAACTGGCATCGGGATTTGCTGATGATAATCCGCTGGCCAATTCAGCCCATTATGAAATATATTTAAATGACGTATCTATGCAGGGAACTCTGGTCTCTTTCCTACAGGGATTAGATGGCGTAAGAGCCGTGCACCAGTCGGAGGTTGCAGCCAAGACACTGACGGATGTCAGCAAGCTACTAGGATATATTTTTGTTGGAATCATTTTAATCTTAATAGCAGTAGCCGTCTTTTTGATAAACAATACCGTTACGGTAGGTATTTCCGTACGAAAAGAAGAAATCGCAATTATGAAATTGATTGGGGCAAAGGATAATTTCGTTCGAGCTCCATTTATTGTAGAAGGCATCACCATCGGACTGATTGGCTCGGTGATACCTTTAGTATTACTGTTTTTCCTTTATCGTTCCATTATTTTTTATGTAGCAGATAAGTTTAGCTTTTTAAGCAGTATGATAACCTTTGTTCCGGTAGCTTCCATTTTCCAAATTCTGATTCCAGTGTCCCTTGTTTTAGGCGTGGGCATTGGATTTGTAGGAAGCCGTATGACTCTAAAGAAGCACTTAAAAGTTTAAGAGCAAAAGGCAGGCTGCAGGTGCATAGAATATAAGATATAACAATGGAAAGATAAAGAGGTAATTTGATGGAAGAAGAATTAAGCCAGGAGGATGTGCAGCAGCCTCAGCAGAAGCGGGAGAAGAAAACCTATAAAAGGGGGATTTTAACCGGTGTATTAATAACGCTGGCAGTTATCCTGGGGGTGACAATGGGAGCATTTGCTTATTTTCGCTCCAGCCTTGGACGCGGTGGACTGTTAAATGCCAGTGTAAAGACGAAGATTGAATATCTGGCAGCCATTATCAACTACTATTATTATGATGATATTGATACAGATGCTATGGCAGATGGTCTGTACAAGGGCTTGGTGGAGAGTACTGGAGACAGATATTCTACATACTATACAGCAGAAGAGTATAAGGAAATGATGATTGATACCACAGGCAATTATGCAGGTATCGGTGCACTTTTGAGCCAGAATACCAATACGAAGCAGGTGATTATCATTAAGGTTTACGATGGCTCCCCTGCAGCGGAGGCGGGGCTGATGGCCGGAGATGAGATTGTTTCAGCAGATGGTTATACAGCTACGGACTATTCCTTAGATGATTTTGTGAAGCATATTCGTGGTGAAGAAGGCAGTCAGGTGTCTTTAAATATTATTCGGGAAGAAGAGGAACAGGAGTACACAGTTACTCGTGCTAATGTTACTGTGCCAAGCGTTAGCTATCAGATACTGGATAATCAAATTGCATATATGGAGATTACAGAATTCTCCAGCAATACCCAGGAACAATTTGAAGCTGCACTTGCAGATCTTGAGAGCCAAGGCATGAAATCCATCATTTTTGATTTGCGAAGCAATGGTGGCGGACTGGTAGATTCAGTTACTGCAATATTAGACGATATTCTGCCAGAGGGAACCACAGTATATATGAAGGATAAGAATGGTAAGGAGACGGATTATACCTCTGATGAGGAACATCAAATCAACTATCCCATGGTAGTTCTTACCTCAGAAAATACAGCCAGTGCTGCTGAGATTTTCGCAGGTGCCATTCGTGATTTCCACTATGGTACCTTAATTGGAGTCACAACCTTTGGAAAAGGAATTGTTCAGACGACGCTGCCACTTTCTGACGGAAGTGCCATTAAGCTTACAACAGCAACGTATTATACGCCTAGTGGAGAGTGTATCCATGGAGTGGGCATTAAACCCGATATCCAGTTGGAATATCAGTTCCTAGGAGGAGAAGACGATAAATATGCACTCTCCTTAGATAATCAGGTACAAAAAGCAATTGAAGTATTAAAATAAAAAATGAAAGAGGTGATTACTGTGGTAGAATTAGATGGATTTAAGCAGCTTTTGCAGTCCTATCAGTCCCCACTACAGGAAGTGAGGGATTCACTTTGACCTAGCTAATAAGGCAAAGCGAATCGAAGAAATAGAAAGAGAAATGGAGGCATCCGACTTCTGGAATGATCCGGAGGTGTCCACCAGAAAAACCAAGGAATTAAAAAGCTTAAAGGATGATGTTGCAGTTTTTAACCAGCTGCAGGAGCAGTATGAGGAAATCCAGCTTTATATTCAAATGGGATATGAAGAAGAGGATGAGAGCTTGATTCCGGAAATAGAGCAGCAGCTTGCTTCTTTTGAGACAACCTTTGACCAGATTCGGGTTAAAACCCTGTTGTCCGGGGAGTATGATGGAAATGATGCCATTGTAAGTCTTCATGCAGGTGCCGGTGGAACGGAATCCTGTGACTGGGTATCTATGCTGTATCGCATGTATACCAGATGGGCATCCAATCGGGGATATTCTGTAGAAGTGATCGATTCTCTAGATGGAGAAGAAGCAGGAATTAAATCTATTACCTTCCAGGTAAATGGAGAAAATGCCTATGGTTATCTGAAAGCAGAAAAAGGAGTGCATCGACTGGTTCGCATATCTCCATTTAATGCTGCTGGAAAGAGACAGACATCCTTTGCGTCCTGTGATGTTATGCCTGATATTGAGACAGATTTGGATGTGGAAATTAAGGACGAGGATATTCGAACTGATACCTTCCGCTCCAGCGGGGCAGGAGGACAGCATATTAATAAGACCTCCTCTGCCATTCGAATTACCCATTTCCCATCAGGCATCGTTGTACAATGTCAAAACGAACGCTCTCAGCATATGAATAAGGATAAAGCAATGCAGATGTTAAAGGCGAAGCTGTATCTTCTAAAGCAGGAGGAGAATGCCAGAGAGGCAGCAGGAATCCGTGGCGAGGTTACCGACATTGGCTGGGGTAACCAGATTCGTTCCTATGTTATGCAGCCCTATACCATGGTGAAGGATTTGCGTACAGGAGAAGAAACAGGAAATGTTGCAGCAGTTATGGACGGAGATTTAGATGCGTTTATGAATGCATATTTAAAATGGATGTCCTTAGGCTGCCCGAATCGGAACATCCAAGCAGAAAATGAATAAAAAACACAAAGTTCTTTGCGGTCAGAAAATGGCTGCAAGGAACTTTTTGTACATTTTAACAAGAAACTGTGTAAGAATGTAGAGAAAACAATCATTATGCAGAAAAACAAAAAAGAGGGTTGCACCTAACATTGATATATGATATTATCTTTCGAGTGAGGACAAATGTTCTTGCTGCAAAGACACTACGGAGGGTATCATGTCAGAGAAAACTACTTATTTTGTGTTAAAAGAAAAAGCAGTGCCTGAGGTATTGCTCAAAGTGGTGGAAGCGAAGAAACTTCTGGATTCCAGGAAAAGTATTTCTGTTCAGGAAGCAACGGAAAAGGTAGGAATCAGCAGAAGTTCTTTTTATAAGTATAAGGATGATATTTTCCAGTTTCATGAAAATACCAAGGGGAAAACCATTACCATGGTCATTCAGCTTGATGATGAGCCTGGACTGTTGTCTATTGTATTGAAAACGGTTGCCGAGTATCAGGCCAATATTCTAACGATTCATCAGAGTATACCGGTCAATGGTATCGCGAGCCTTACCTTAAGTGTAGACGTACTTCCCGAAACCGGAGATGTAGCAGCAATGGTAGACACCATTGAGAGCGTAGAGGGAATCCATTATGTCAAAATATTAGCCAGGGAGTGAACAAAATGAAAGTAGCAGTCATGGGATATGGAACCATAGGTTCCGGAGTAGTAGAAATATTAGATGTAAATAAAGAGGTTATTGCGAAACGTGCAGGAGAACCACTGGAATTAAAGTATGTGCTTGATTTACGAGATTTTGAAGGTGATCCAATTGCGGATAAGATTGTACATGATTATCATACCATTGCACAGGACCCGGAGGTTGCCATTGTGGTAGAAACAATGGGTGGTGTAGAACCAGCATATACCTTTGTGAAAGCTATGTTAGAAGCAGGTAAGCATGTAACTACCAGCAATAAGGCATTAGTAGCAGACAAGGGAGCAGAATTAATTGCCATTGCCAGAGAGCACAAGGTGAACTTCCTGTTTGAAGCATCCGTTGGTGGCGGTATTCCAATTATCCGTCCATTGAATTCCTGTCTCACAGGAGACGTTATTGAAGAAATCACCGGTATTGTAAATGGAACAACCAACTACATGATGACCAAGATGAGTACAGAGGGATCTGAATTTGATGATGTGCTAAAGGATGCCCAGGCCAAAGGATATGCAGAGAAGGATCCTACAGCTGACATTGAAGGTCATGATGCATGTAGAAAGATAGCAATTCTTACCTCTCTTGTGTGTGGCAAGCAGGTAGATTATAAGGATATTCCCACAGAAGGAATCAGCAAAATTACAGCAACAGATATTAAGTATGCCAATGCTATGGGACGGGGCATTAAGCTTTTAGCCACCAGTAAGTCTGTAGGTGATACCTATGTATGTCGTGTGGCTCCATATTTGCTGCCACCAGAGCATCCATTATATATGGTAAATGATGTGTTTAATGCAGTGTTTGTTCACGGCAATATGTTAGGAGACGGAATGTTTTATGGCAGCGGAGCAGGCAAGCTTCCAACAGCCAGTGCTGTGGTAGGAGATATGGTTGCCATGGCAAAGCATATCGATAAAAACATTTATTTAGAATGGGATCAGGAAAAGATTACGTTGGCAGATCCAATGGAACAGGTTGGACGGTTCTTTGTAAGATGTAGTGATGATCAGGAAACCATTGCCAAGATATTTACCAAGGTTACCTATGTAGATGCTGGTATTGATGGAGAATATGGATTTGTAACAGAAGCAATGACAGAGAAAGATTATCAAGAAAAGGCAGCAAAGTTATCTGATGTTCGTCAGATGATTCGTATGGCATAAGCATAGTCGGAAGAGGAAAAAAGATGAAATATATTGTTGTATTGGGAGATGGAATGGCAGATCAGTCCATTTTGGAACTGTCAAATCAGACTCCATTAGAATATGCCAATACACCTATGATGGATGAATTGGCGAAAATCAGTGAAATAGGAATGGTACATACCGTACCGGATGGAATGAGCCCGGGAAGCGATACCGCCAATTTGTCCGTGTTAGGATATGATCCGAAAAAATATTATTCAGGACGTTCTCCCCTGGAGGCGTTAAGCATCGGAGTGCCAATGAAGGATACCGATGTAGCATTACGGTGCAACTTGGTTACCTTATCAGAAGCAGAAGAGCAATATGAAGATCGTACCATTATCGATCACAGCTCCAGTGAAATCTCTACAGAGGATGCAGCAGTGCTGCTGCAGGCAGTAAAGGATGGCTTGCAAAGGGAAGGGTATACCTTCTATGTAGGTACCAGCTACCGTCATTTGCTTATTATAGATAAGGGAACTGTTATGCCACTGACCCAGCCCCATGATATTTTAGGGCGGGTAATTGGGGATAAGCTTCCTCAGGATGAAGTACTGCGGGAAATGATGAAGAAGAGCTATGATATTCTGGTGAACCATCCATTAAATATCAAGCGAAAAGAGCAGGGATTAAATCCTGCAAACTCCTGCTGGTTCTGGGGAGCAGGGACTCGCCCAAGCCTCTCCTCCTTCCAGGAGAAGACAGGAAAGAGCGGAGCAATGATTTCTGCAGTTGACCTTCTAAAAGGTATAGCGGTAGGCTCTCAAATGAAGGTAATTACAGTAGAAGGCGCCAATGGTGGACTGCATACCAACTATGAAGGAAAAGCAGCGGCAGCAGTACAGGTTCTACTAGATGGATATGATTTTGTATACGTGCATGTTGAGGCTCCAGATGAAATGGGACATCAAGGCAGTGTAGAAAAGAAAGTGGCAGCAATTGAAAATCTGGATGCAAAAGTGATTCGCCCAATTTTTCAGGGCTTGACCAGAGCAGGAGAAGATTTTAGAATGGTTATATTGCCAGATCATCCTACTCCAATCTGCATACGAACCCATACAGGAGACAGCGTTCCTTATTTGCTGTATGACAGTACCAAGCAGCAGAGTCACTCATGGAGATATAATGAGAAAGAAGGAGAGCTTTCTGGAAATTATATCAGTCAGGGACATAAATTGATCGACAAATTAATGGAAGTATAATTAGGAGGACACTATGTTAGTAGTTAAGAAATTCGGTGGAAGTTCTGTAGCCGATAAGGAGCACATCTTCAATGTGGCCAATCGCTGCATTGAAGAATACAAGAAAGGAAACCAGGTTGTTGTGGTACTATCAGCAATGGGAAAGACCACAGATGGACTGATTGCCATGGCTCGTGATATTAATCCAAATGCACCAAAGCGTGAGATGGATATGCTGCTTGCAACAGGAGAGCAGACCAGTGTTGCATTAATGTCTATGGCAATGGCAAGTCTTGGAGTACCGGCTGTATCATTAAATGCATTTCAGGTTGCAATGCATACCACAGCAAAGTATTCCAATGCCAGATTTAAGAGAATTGACTCTGAAAGAATTAAAAACGAACTGGACGCAGGAAAAATTGTAATTGTTACCGGATTCCAGGGCGTGAACAAATATGAAGATATTACTACCTTAGGTCGTGGCGGCTCTGATACAACTGCGGTTGCTTTAGCAGCAGCACTTCATGCAGATGCATGTGAGATTTATACTGACGTAGAGGGCGTCTATACTGCAGACCCAAGAGTGGTACCCAATGCGAAGAAGATGAAGGAAATTTCATATGATGAAATGCTAGAATTAGCAACCTTAGGAGCAAAGGTACTTCACAACCGCTCCGTAGAGCTGGCTAAGAAATATGGGGTGCCATTAGTTGTCCGTTCAAGTTTAAATGATGCAGAAGGAACCATAGTTAAGGAGGATGTAAACGTGGAAAGTATGCTTGTAAGTGGAGTTGCAGTAGATAAAAATGCAGCAAGAATCGCTATTATTGGATTAAAGAATGAACCGGGAATTGCTTTTAAAGTATTTGATGTATTAGCTAAGCACAATATTAATGTAGATGTTATCTTACAGTCCATCGGACGTGGTGACACCAAGGACATCAGCTTTACTGTAAGCCGTGATGATGCCAAGGAAGCCGTAGCTGTATTAAATGAAAATAAGCAGCGTCTTACCATTCAGGAAATCGTAGAAGATGAGTCTGTTGCCAAGGTTTCTGTAGTAGGTGCAGGTATGCAGTCCAATGCAGGTGTTGCAGCAGGAATGTTTGAAGCACTGTACAACGTAGGTGTGAACATCCGTATGATTGCTACTTCCGAAATTCGTATTACCGTTTTAATTGATGAAGAAGACGTAGACCGTGCTATGAGAGCCGTACACGACAGATTTATCGAAGATTAATATCCAACAACTATCCTGAGAGGAACCGGGAAGCGCAGTATATGAGCTGTACTTCCCCGGTTCCTTTTTTGCTTCCGGTAGACCGGATTTGCATGGTACCATCTCTGCCACGGAGGCTCAAATGACAGACTTGGAGAGTTCTTCGCTGGATTTTTGCCTTATGAACTCGCCCTGTTCGTCCAAGGTTTGACAGTTTTCCGGGGGTGTCCGTCTGGCACAGACCCCTTATTTACGCTCCGGAATTTCTCTTAGGGGGTGGACGTGGAAACCTCAGGCCGCTCTTCCACTGTTCGAGCACAGGATACTGCAAGCTTGCTCTGTGTATGGTGCGAGTTTGGAAGGGCGGCCTGAAATCAGGATTTCCTAAGGACACCCCCTTAGAGAAATGCGGAGTAGGAAATAGGGGTCTGTGCCAGACGGACGCTCCTGGAAAACTGTCAAACCGTGCCCGTACATGACGAATAAGGCAAAAATCCATCTTCAAACTCTGTCCAAGTCTGTCAATTCGCCTCCGTGGCAGAGATGATACCATGCAAATCCTATTACGGGAAACAACAAGAATATGCGTTGAAAAAAGGGGGGGATTCAACTATAATGTACCTATGTGCAGATAAGGGGAGCACAAATAAATATATATATTACAGGAGGGGTAGTATTATGCCAAAGTATATTATGGCACTGGATGCAGGGACTACAAGTAATCGCTGCATTTTATTTAATCAGGAGGGCGAAATCTGCAGTATGGCACAGAAGGAGTTTCGCCAGATATTTCCAAATCCGGGCTGGGTGGAGCATGATGCCAATGAGATATGGTCTACGCAATTAGGGGTTGCAGTAGAAGCTATGTCTAAGATTGGCGCTACCGCAGAAGATATTGCGGGAATTGGAATTACAAATCAGAGAGAAACCGTGATTGTCTGGGATAAGGAAACTGGAGAACCGGTATATCATGCTATTGTATGGCAGTGCCGTAGAACCTCAGATATTGCAGATGCATTGAAGGCAAAAGGATTAGAGGAAACCATACGTCAGAAGACAGGATTGATGATAGATGCCTATTTTTCCGCCACCAAGATAAAATGGATTTTGGACAATGTGGAAGGTGCCAGGGAAAAGGCAGATGCAGGGAAGCTGTTATTTGGTACGGTAGAGACATGGCTTATCTGGAAGCTGACCAAAGGAGAGGTACATGTTACCGACTATTCCAATGCCAGTAGAACCATGCTGTTTAACATTAATACACTAACCTGGGATCAGGATATATTAGCGGAACTGAATATTCCAGAAAGCATGTTGCCAACTCCAATGCCGTCTAGTTTTGTATATGGATATGCAGATTCCAGCTTTTTTGGAGCAGAGATTCCGATTGCCGGAGCAGCAGGGGATCAGCAGGCAGCATTGTTTGGACAGACCTGTTTCGCAGAGGGAGAAGCCAAGAACACCTATGGAACGGGATGCTTTTTGCTAATGAACACAGGGGAAAAGCCAGTCTTTTCTAATAATGGGTTGGTGACTACCATTGCCTGGGGTTTGGATGGTAAGATTAATTATGCGTTGGAGGGCTCTATTTTCGTTGCTGGAGCTGCCATTCAGTGGCTGCGAGATGGAATGAAGATGATAGATTCTGCAGAGGATTCAGAATATATGGCAAGAAAAGCCAAGGGAACCCACGGCTGTTATGTTGTCCCTGCATTTACAGGGTTAGGTGCACCTCACTGGGATCAATATGCCAGAGGAACCATTGTGGGCATCACCAGAGGAACCAATAAAAACCATATTATTCGTGCAACCTTAGAATCCATTGCATATCAGGTATGTGATGTTATCGATGCTATGAAAGCAGATTCTGGCATTGATTTACGTACCTTGAAGGTAGATGGTGGTGCCAGTGCAAATAACTTCTTGATGCAGTTTCAATCAGATATGTTAAATAAGCCTGTGAACCGTCCTGCCTGTGTGGAATCAACCGCCATGGGAGCAGCTTACCTGGCAGGTCTTGCAGTGGGATACTGGGAGAGTAAAGAAGAAGTGGTTAAAAATGTTCAGCTAGATAAGGTCTTTGTGCCAGAAATGGATGAAGAAGAACGAGTGACGAAACGTAAGGGCTGGAATAAGGCAGTAAAATATGCCTATGGATGGGCTAAAAACGAGGATGATGAATAGGCCATAAATAATAATAAGAGATATAGCCTCGGCGATTTCAGTTACATAGAAACGCCGGGGCTATTTGTTTGGCATAAGATCTATACCCCAGAGAATCAGGGCAGCATTTTTAATAACAAAATTTCCAAGAACGAGAGCAAGAGCAATCCAAAGATATGCGATATGAAATTTCGCTTTGGTACATAGATGATTATGGGAAAGAATACTGATTCCGTTGCGAATTAATAGATACCCTGCAACAATAGCTGTGTACATAACGATAGGATGGTACAGAACAGATAATATTGGGTGGCCTGTCAATAGATAAATGACTGCCCTGGTACCTCCACATCCGGGGCAATACCATCCGGTTAATGCATGAAAAAGACAGGGAGAGGACATGGTTAGAATTTTTTTTATCATTGTAATGAGTTGTTCCAAGATATGCACCCTCCTTTTTCAATAGTATAGAAGACAGCACCTGGTTTTGTCAAAAACTATTGTTACAAGATGAAAATCCATGTATAATAAAAACTAATAAGGGGGTGAGTACATGAGCAGTTTGGGAGTATCTGCTGCTGGAACATATCAGTCGTATGGTAATTATACGAACGCTTCTCAGGCAAGCAGCACTAGTACACCTGGTGAATGTGAAACTTGCAAGAGTAGAAAATACATGGATGGTTCAGATGAAAATGTATCTTTTAAAGCGGCCACGCATGTTTCTCCACAGGCGGCTTCGGCAGCAGTCAGTGGACATGAGCAGGAGCATGTAAGCAATGCATATACCAAAGCTGCTCAGCAGGGTGGCGAGGTTGTTTCAGCCAGTGTGGCAATTCACACAGCAATCTGTCCGGAATGTGGCCGTACATATGTATCTGGCGGAACCACAACAACGACGATTCGTTATCCCAATGAGAATAACCCTTATCAGCAGGACAGAAAAAGCCAGGACGCAATGAAATTGGCTGGGCATAATGTTGATTGTGCTGTTTAGCAGGTGATATGTTAACCGGAGAAAAGGTTTATCACAATGATACAAAATGACACAAGGAGAGAACTACACCATGGATATTACACAAAAACTGGCCGTGGAGCTGGGAATTAAGAAGACACAGGTAACAGCAGCCGTAGACTTAATAGATGAAGGCAATACCATACCTTTTATTGCAAGATATCGTAAGGAAGCAACCGGAGCATTGAACGATGAGGTGCTCCGGAATCTTTTTGAACGGTTAAATTACTTGAGAAATCTAGAGGAGAAGAAGAGTCAGGTTATTGCCAGTATTGAAGAGCAGGGAAAGCTGACCACAGAGCTGAAACAGCAAATTGAAGCTGCAGAAACGCTGGTGGTTGTAGATGATTTGTATCGTCCGTATCGTCCCAAGAGAAGAACCAGAGCAATCATCGCAAAGGAGAAGGGATTAGAGCCTCTGGCAAATGTGATACTACTTCAAAAAACGGCTACACCACTATTAGAGGAAGCAGCCAAGTATGTAAATGAAGAAAAGGAAGTTTCTACACCCAAAGAGGCTTTAGCCTACGCCAAGGATATTATTGCAGAAGGAATCTCAGATGAGGCCGATTATCGCATTTATATCCGGGAGCTTACCTTTAAGAAGGGTCGTATTACCTCCTGTGCCAAGGATGCACAGGCAGAGTCCGTATATGAGATGTATTATGAATTCGATGAACCAATTGCCAAGCTTCCAGGCCATCGCATTCTGGCCTTGAATCGTGGAGAGAAAGAGAAAATTCTTACGGTGAAGGTTGAGGCACCAGAGGAAGATGTGCTTCGCTATCTGTGTAAGAAGGTACTTGTGGGTGAAAATCCAGTAACCACTCCGGCTCTTATGGAGGCAATCGAAGACAGCTATAAGCGCCTGATTTCTCCTGCAATTGAACGGGAGATTCGCAGTAATCTTACAGAAACCGCAGAGGACGGAGCAATTAAGGTTTTCGGTAAGAATCTGCAACAGTTGCTGATGCAGCCACCAATTACCAATCAAGTAGTACTTGGCTGGGATCCCGCTTTTCGAACCGGCTGCAAGCTGGCAGTGGTAGATGCCACCGGCAAGGTGCTGGACACTACCGTTATTTTTCCTACAGCACCACAGAATAAGGTAGAGGAGTCTAAGGCAGTTTTAAAGAAGCTGATTGCAAAATACCATATTACATTGATTTCCGTTGGAAATGGAACAGCTTCCAGAGAATCTGAAATGATAATTGTAGATTTGCTGAAAGAGATACCAGTATCTGTTCAGTATGTGATTGTAAATGAGGCGGGAGCGTCTGTTTATTCTGCCAGCAAGCTGGCTACAGAGGAGTTCCCTAATTTCGATGTGGGACAACGAAGTGCCGCTTCCATTGCCCGCAGACTACAAGATCCTCTTTCAGAATTGGTGAAGATTGACCCCAAGTCCATTGGTGTAGGACAATACCAACATGATATGAATCAGAAAAAGCTGGGAGAAGCTTTAAATGGAGTAGTTGAAGACTGCGTCAACAAAGTTGGCGTAGACTTAAATACAGCATCGGCTTCTTTGTTAGAGTATGTATCTGGTATCAGCAAAGCCATTGCTAAGAATATTGTGGAGTATCGAGAGAACAATGGAAAGTTCACATCCAGAAGTCAATTGCTCAAGGTTGGAAAGCTGGGACCTAAGGCCTATGAACAGTGTGCAGGCTTTCTTCGTATTCGGGACGGGCGAAATCCCCTGGATGCTACCAGCGTGCATCCGGAAAGCTATGGGGCAGCCAAAGAGATTCTTAACAGACTAGGACATTCTCCGGAGGAAATGAAGGAAGGCAAACTGGTTTCGCTAAATCGGAAAATTAAAAATAAGGAGCAGCTGGCCAAAGAAATAGGAATTGGTATCATGACCTTAGAGGATATCCTTAAAGAATTGGAAAAACCGGGAAGAGACCCGAGAGAAGATATGCCAAAACCAATTCTTAGAAGTGATGTACTGGATATGAAGGATCTTACTCCAGGGATGATATTAAAGGGAACGGTTCGAAATGTCATTGATTTTGGAGCCTTTGTAGATATCGGAGTACATCAGGATGGCTTGGTACACATTTCTCAAATATGTGATAAATATATTAAACATCCCCTGGAAGTAGTCAGCGTGGGAGATATTGTAAAGGTACAGGTTATGAGCGTGGATGTGAAGAAGCAGAGAATCCAGCTGACCATGAAGATTAACAAATAATGATACAACCTACTTGACAATTAATTAACAACTGCATATACTACAATAGTAATAGGAATTCTTCGGGGCAGGGTGATATGATGATTCATAAATTCCCGACCGACGGTGATACTACTTTCGTAGGCGAGTCCGTGACCTGCATTTTGCAGCTGAGCTGGTGTGAATCCAGGACCGACAGTACAGTCTGGATGAGAGAAGATAAGCTGAATTTTTATTTGCGTGTGTATGTATGATGCCCCGAGTACATGAAATATGTATTCGGGGATTTTTTATGCTTTTATACACCAAAACAAAGGGCTTACCACCGAATTTTCCTAAAATATAAAAATTTTGGAAAAGGAGTGTATCAACTATGAGCACACAACGCAGCACAACAATCAACAACGGAACACAAAGTACAGGAAAAAGCAGGGTGAATGTACGTTATATGACAGTAACGGCAATGCTCTCAGCAATTGCATTCATACTGATGTTTCTAGATTTTGCAGTGCCAGTCATGCCATCATTTATCAAAATGGATTTATCAGAACTGCCGGCATTAATCGGAAGCTTTGCCATGGGACCTATGTGTGGCATTATGATTTGCTTAATTAAGAATCTGCTTCACCTTACCATTACATCCACAGGAGGAATCGGAGAATTATCCAATTTTATTCTGGGAGTAGCCTTTGTACTTCCTGCAGGATTATTGTATCAGAAGAGAAAAAGTAAGAAATCAGCGGTAATTGGAGCGTTTTTAGGAGCAGTTTTAATGGCAGTCATCAGTCTTCCATCCAATTATTTTATTGTCTATCCTATTTATGAGACCATGATGCCAAGAGAAACAATCATTGCAGCATATCAGATGATTCTTCCGGCAGCAGATGAGCTGTGGAAATGTCTTTTGATTTTCAACGTGCCATTTACCTTTGTGAAGGGCCTGTTCTCTGTAATTATTACATTACTGGTTTATAAAAAATTATCGCCAATTTTAAAAGGAAATCATTAGTAAAAACCGGTACCAAAGCACTGTATTTATTCAGTGTTCTTATATGAAATAGTGGGAAACCTACAAACCCAATTTATAAGAAAAATGTAATTGAAAAATGCATTTTGCTTATGGATTGGGTTTGTGTAATATTGGGAATCGTGTTATACTTAGGAGAACTAAATCTTACAATCAGGAGGAAGATATACATGCCTGTAGAATTCCAAGCAAAGATTAATGATGGGGACATGTATCGTTTTAATATGTATCATGCATATACAGCAGGACA
>CAZYYO010000003.1:0-12520 GCA_964650965.1 uncultured Lachnospiraceae bacterium
ACAGGCAGGAGTTCCTGTGATTATCAACGAGATTTCCGGCTCCTATCATGGATTTGATGCAGCAGTTGAAAATGAATATGTACAGATTGCAGTACAGAAACGAATAGAAGTAATGAAACAATATTTAGCATAGAAAGGGGAATATAATAATGACAATGGAAGAGAGAGTGGATGAGGCCAATGGCAAAGTCCTGGAAATATTAACCAAGGGACGTCCTGTATGGATCGATGTCCAGCCGGCAATGGATGTGATTCCGGGAATGACAAAAACAACAATTCTTATGCCAGGACCAGCCATTGAAGTGGAACGGATTACACCGCCTCTTAGGACTTCTATCTGTGGAGCAGCCATGCATGAAGGTTTGGCAGACACCAGAGAAGAAGCCTGGGCAATGGTAGAGCGAGGGGAAATTACGGTTGCATCTTCTCAAAATTATAATACAGGAAATGCGGCCTGCATGGTAACCTCAGCAAGCATGCCAGTGATTGTGGTAGAGGATAAGGTATATGGTGGCAGAGGATATGCACCCCTCCATCCAGGTGGAAACCCCAAATGCCTTCGCTGGGGTCTGTACGATGAAGAGGTAGAGCAGGATCTTAGATGGTTCCGTGATATTTATGGACCAGCATTAGGACAGGCAGTCCGTAATTGTGGTGGCGTTGAAATTATCAATATTCTTTCGAAAACCGCAGGAATGGGAGACGAAAACCATAATCGTCAGCCAGCGGCATCCATGTGTCTGGCACTACAGTTGATTCCATATTTGCTGGAGATTGACAGTCCTTGTAAGAATGACATTATTAAGCATTTTGCTGCAAACGACCGCTTCTTCCTACATGTGATGATGGCAGGTGTGGAAAGTCTTACCGCAAGCTGCAAAGGTATAGAATTATCAACCGTCATGGTAGGTATGGGGGGAAATGGAGTAGAGTTCGGTATTCAGCTGGCAGGAACCGGAAATCACTGGTATACGACCACAGCTCCAAAGATTAAGGGAACCTTTCTAAAACCCACCTATAAGGAAGAAGATTTGATTGGTTATCTAGGTGACAGCTGTGTTACCGAGGTCTATGGTCTTGGTGGAATGTCCGCCATTGCAGGGCCAGCATACATGAGACTAACCGGTTCAAATTACGGGGAGGCTAAGAGCCGCACAGAGAAGGCCAGAGCCGTAAGTCTTGGAGAACATACCTTTGCACCAGTTCCCTGGGAGGATATGGCAGGCTTCCCAGTGGGAGTAGATGCAAGAAAAGTGGTTGGATACAATGTGCTTCCCATCAGTCACGGAGGAAGTGCCTTAAGAGTTGGAGGCCAGGGTGGTGCTGGAGCAGCGGAGCTTCCAATGGAATGCTTTAAGGATAGTCTGCGAGGAATCTATGCTCAGGCTGAGAAGAAATTACAGGAGGAGGCATAACAATGAGTGTATTTATCAAAATCGAAAAGGGACGTTATATAGATTCCCTGGAAACATTATTTGCCACCTCTGTATTAGTGGAGCAGGATGGAGTGAAAAACGGATATGTAGGTGTGTCCAACGATAGCTTTAAGGAGGAGGTAATCCAGGCAGGACTTGAAACCAGGGAATTGGCAAATGCTACCGATAATGATTTTGTTATCATTGCAGACTGTGAGGATGAGGCCAGCTTTACAGCAGCAATTCGTGCCGTAGAGGAAGTATTTAAGGCAGATGAATCCCAAGAGGTAGAGGGGACATTTGTTAGTACTAAGGCTGCGGTAAAGAAGCATCCAGAGGCAAATCTGTGCTCCGTGGCCGTTCCGGGAGAATATGCATTAAGCGAGGTAAAGAAGGCTTTAAATGCGGGATTACACTGTGTTGTATTTAGCAATAATGTGCCCTTAGAGGACGAACGGGAAATGAAGGAGCTGGCCAGAGAAAAAGGTCTCCTCTGTATGGGACCGGATTGCGGCGTGGCAAATATCAATGGAGCGGCATTGGTACTATCTAGTATTAATAACCGTGGACCCTTTGGAATCTGTGGTGCATCCGGAACAGGAATCCAGCACGTTGCAGCCATTATGCATGAGGCAGGAAGCGGTGTAAGCCAAACCATTGGAACCGGAGGAAATGACCTAAAGGATCCGGTGGGCGGAATTATGATGCTCATGGGAATCGATGCATTAGAGGCAGATCCTAAAACAGAATATATTGCATTAATTTCCCGTAAACCGGGAGATGCAGTATTTCCAAAGATATTAGACCGAGTATCCAAGTGTAAAAAACCGGTGGTAGCGTTGTTTATGGGAAGTGACAGAGCAACGGTAGAAGCAACCGGAGCAATTTATGCCAGCAGTTTAGATGATTGTGCCTTAAAGTGTCTGGAGTTAATTGGTATCCAGTATCCGTTGGCTACAGAAGAGGAGTTGGCCCAGAAGGCTTCCCAGGAAGTGAAGAAGCTTGCCAAGGAGCAAAAATATATGCGAGGTGCATTCAGTGGTGGAACCTATATGGATGAGGCTGCCAATGCATTGGTGCCAAGAATCGGGGCAGTTTATTCCAATTGTCCATTAAAGCCACAGTGGCAATTAGAAGATTCTTATGTGAGTGTGAAAAACACCTGTATTGATTATGGTGAAGAAGAATTTACCCTGGGACGTCCCCATCCCGCTATTGACCCAAGCATTCGTAAACCGGCAATTCTAAGGGAGGCAGCAGACCCGGAAGTGGCTGTGATAGAATTAGACTTTATTCTGACGCCTCCAGGACATATGGACCCTACCGGCTATGTCATTGAAGATATTAAGATGGCACAGGAAATGGCTGAGGCAGAAGGAAGACATCTCATCTTCATTGCATCAGTTCTTGGAACAACGGCAGATCTACAGGACATCCACAAGCAGAAGCGCCAGCTAGAGGAGGCGGGAGTGATTGTCTGCCAGACCAACTATACAGCCTCTGTACTTGCAGGAGAGATTATTCGCCAGAAGAAGGAGATGGATGAGAATGAATAGTGATAAAATATTAGAATTATTACGTTCCGAATTGGTAACTGTAAATGTAGGCCCCAAGCTTTTTGCAACGGCATTAGAAAAACAGGGATATAAAACCATACAGGTAGAATGGAAGCCGGTAGCAGGACAGGATCGGGAAATGCAGGAGATTTTAGAGCTGCTTGGCGGCTTAGATTAAGGCAGGTATGAGATGAAAGTATTAGTATGTAATGCAGGAAGTACGTCACTAAAATTTAAATTATATGAGATGCCTCAGTGTGAGGTTTTGGCTACAGGAAAGGTGGAACGGGTCGGCTCTTGTGATGATGCAATCTTTGCCTACCGCAATTGTAGCAGTGGATATTCTGTAGATTTATCTCAGCAAAACATCCCAGATTATCAAGTGGGAATTGAGAAGTTCCTGGCATACCTGACAAGTGGTGAAGGAGCCGTCCTTTCTGATATTTCCCAGATTGAACGGGTGGGATATAAATCAGTACTGTCAAAAGGACATTATGGAATTCATGAAATTGATGAAGAGGTTATGCAGGGCATGAGAGATTTTCTGGCACTTGCACCTGTGCATAACAGTGCCTATCTGAAAGCAATTGAGACGGTGCAGCAGGTTTTGCCCAATGCCAGACATGTAGGCGTATTTGAAACAGCATTTCATAGAGATATTCCTATGGAACGGAAGATGTACGGAATTCCTTATGAATGGTATGAGCAATATGGAATTCAACGTCTGGGATACCACGGAGCATCACACGGCTATATTGCAGATGTGTTAAACACAGAGAAAAAGGAATATGGAGCAATTTCCTGTCATTTGGGAGGAAGTGCATCCATCTGCGGAATTTTAAATGGAAAGAGTGTAGATACCAGCTTTGGCATGAGCCTGGAGACCGGATTGATTCATGCCAATCGTGTAGGGGATATGGACCCAACCATGACATATTTTCTTAAGCAGGAAGGCTTGTCACAGGAGGAAATTCTTCAGGGACTTCAAAAGAAGGGTGGTCTTCTTGGAATTTCTGGTGTAAGTAATGATTTGCGTTATGTCTTAGAAGCAGCACATCAGGGAAATCAGCGGGCACAGCTGGCAGTGGATGTATTTGTTCAGGGTATTGTGCATTATATTGGAGCTTTTTACCTAGATTTGGGAAGACTGGATTATCTGGTATTTACCGCTGGAATCGGGGAGCATTCTCATGAAATACGCAGCATGGTATGTAAGAAGCTGGCTCCTTTGGGCGTGAAGCTGGATGAAGAAGTGAATGAAAAGGTACAGGGTGCAGCGGTGATTTCCACAGCTGATTCCAAGGTGTGTGTACGTGTCATTCCTACGGATGAGGAATTAGAAATTGCCAGACGAACCTATGAACTGGTATAAGAATCCGGCAAGGATACTCTTTGGGTTCTAAATTGCTGAGGCGTGATACCAACAACCTTTTTAAAGGTTTTCTGAAAATAGCTTTGAGAAGAGAACTGAAGCATGACAGAAATATCTAAAATACTGTAATTTGTGTATCGCAAGAGATGCTTTGCTTCGTCCATTTTAATATAATTTATATAGGAAGTCACTGTCTGGTGCATTTCCCCTTGAAAAACTCTGCATAAATGCTCTGAGGAATATCCGAATTCCTGAGAAAGCATATGCAGGGTTATTTTATTATAAATATGGGAATTCACATAGCTTATGATTTTATGAACAATCGGATTTGTTCCGGCGTATTCCTGAAGCTTTGCCATTTGATGGGAATATGCCAAGAGCATTTGTGTTATTAATAATTCAATATTATCTACAGAGTCTACCGTTTCCACCCGTTGGGCATATTGGTCAGCAATAGCATTAGCCAGGCTGGTATCTAATCCAGCAAGGATACATCGGTGTCTTGCAATAGCAGAGGAAGTAATGAAGAAATTTTTCATAGATCTTAAGTCGGAAGCTGCCATTTCTCCATGAGGAAGCTGACGCTCTGCCACCTCTAACATCAGGTTCAGCAGTTGTCTGGATCTGCCATGAATAATATATTCTATCACCTGATTTTCCACATAAAGATGGTAGCTTTTCAGTTCATCTGACATATGCTCTACATATTCTGCATCAATGATTTCCTGCTTCATTCCTTGTCTGCTCCTTATTCTTGTTTGAGAATTTTCAATCTATTTTATATCCTGCAAGGTAGCTTAGCGTATCTGCTATATGTTTGAAAGAATCAAAATATGAGATATATCAAAATAATAGTATGAATATCAAAATAATACAATATAAAATCAAATATTTTCCTATACTAAAATCATAAAAAGTAAAAAGGAGGCTGTATATGAAACAGGAATTGTTTAATCAGAATTGGCAATTCTGGTCTGGAGCTTGTCCTGAGAAGAAACAAGAGATAACCCTGCCCCATGATGCAATGCTTCACGAAGCGAGAATTCCTCATTTAGCAGGTGGAGAAGCCAGCGGATATTTCCCTGGAGGATATTATTATTATGAGAAGCGGTGGACCCCGCCTTCGCAGTTGGCAGGGCAACAGGTGGAATTGGAATTCGACGGAGTATATCAGAAGTCCAGGGTCTACCTAAATGATGAATTGCTGGGAGGTCATATTTATGGCTACAGTCAGTTTGCGGTAGATTTCACAGATAAGCTTCGGCTGAACCAGGAAAACACCATTCGTGTAGAGGTAGATAATACCCAGATTCCCAACTCCAGATGGTATACCGGAAGTGGCATTTATCGGGATGTTACACTGCTTACCGGAGATAAGAAGCATATTTTAAGAGATGGTATTAAGGTGATAACCAATGCCATCCAGGAAGCTGCTGCGGATTTGACAGTACAGGTAGATACCACTGCCACAGCCGGAGACAGGATAGAATTAATCCTTCAGAATATGGGCGGAAAGGAAGTATCTTATCAATGTAAGCAGGTTGAAAGTGATAGGGAGGAGATGTTTCGATTCCAGGTGACGGTGGACGATGCCAGGCTGTGGAGTGAAGAGCATCCCCAGCAGTATCGACTTCAAGTGAATCTGTATGATGGCCATGACCTTCTGGTGGATACAGACCAGATGATATTTGGAATTCGTACCCTTCAGCTGGTTCCCAATCAGGGCTTATGCATCAATGGTCAGGTGGTGAAGCTTCGTGGAGCCTGTATTCATCATGATAACGGATTGCTGGGAGCCTGTGAATATCAGGAGACGGTGTATCGCAGAATTCGGATTTTGAAGGAATGCGGCTATAATGCGGTAAGACTATCACATAATCCTGCCAGTCGCCTGATGCTCCAGGCGTGTGATGAGCTGGGAATGTATGTAATGGAGGAACTAACCGATATGTGGGAGAAGTCCAAGAACAATTACGACTATTCCCTATATTTTCAGGAGAATTGGAAGGATGACATGAAGCGTATGGTGCAGAAAGTGTATTCTCATCCATCGGTGATTCTCTATTCCATAGGAAATGAAGTCTATGATGTAACAAATGTTGCAGGGATAGAAACCAACAGACAGCTTGCAACTTATCTTAGAACCATAGATGATACCAGGCCAGTGCTTAACTGCTGTCACATCTTAACCAATGCATCACATCCAAGCAGCAAGCCAATAGCAAAATCCAAGTACACCCCACAGGATCAGGTAGACCCCAAGGGAGAAGGAAAGCCATCTCCCCTGGTATCCAGTAAACTGGTCAATATTGTGTCTACCTTTCTTCCAAATGCGGCAGCCCATGTTACCGCAGACAAATTTATTCAGGGAATGGAGCAGATTATAGAACCACTGGATATCCTGGGCATTAATTACGGAACCCATTTAACACCGGAATTAAAGGACAAATATAAGAACCACTGGGTAATCCATTCCGAAACATATCCAGCTAGAATTGGAAAGTCCTGGGAGGATACACTAGATGCCAGTAACGTCATAGGAGACTTTATGTGGACGGGATGGGACTATCTAGGAGAGACCGGAATCGGTGTACCTCAGTACGGAAGAGAACGGCGAATGATGAATAAACCCTATCCCTGTATCAGTGGTGGCTGTGGCTCCGTAAATCTAGTGGGAGAAATAGAAGCCCAGGGAGCATACACCAGAGCCGTATATGGATGCACCGATATTCCTTATATTGGAGTGCGACCAATAACCCATGCAGGGCAGAAGCTTAAGGTCAGTGCCTGGAGAGGAACCGATGCCATAGCTAGCTGGAGCTGGAGTGGCTGCGAAGGACAAAGGGCAGAAATCGAAATCTACAGTAAAGGGGAATCGGTGGAATTATTCCAGGATGGAAGAAGCCTGGGAGTAAAGAAGCTTTCCAAGGCAAAGGCAGTATATGAAACTATCTATCAGCCGGGAACCCTTACCGTCAAAGCATATGACCATAGTAGGAAGGAAATCGGGGAAAGCAGTCTGAAGACGGCAGGTAAAGACACCCGCCTTACGGTTACCAGAGAAGCTACAGAAGTGCCGTCTATAAGAGCCCGGGAGACAGAAGGAGAAATTATTTATCTTTCCGGTGCAGTTACAGATGACCAGGGGGTGATTAAGGTCACAGAGAGCAAAACAATCACGGTAACCATAGAAGGACCGGGAGAATTATTAGGAATCGGGTCTGGCAATCCCATGGCAGAAGAGGAGTACACTGGTAGGAGATGCACCACCTACAATGGAACCATGATGGCGGTGGTAAGAAGAAAGAAGCCTGCAACGCAGCTGGAAGAATCCATAAGAGTAAGTTTCCAGACAGAAGATTTAGAAGCAGTAACCATAGAAATATAAAAACAACAATAGGGAGGATTTTATCATGACAAGACGATTAAAATTTAGGGAGAAGCTGGCATTCGGATTGGGAGATTTTGGAGGAAACTTTTGTTTTTCCTTTCTGTCATCCTTTGCATTAATTTATTTTACAGATATTGTAGGCGCCAGTGCAGGTGTAGTAGCAACCTTGTTAATGGTTGCCAAGTGTTTTGATGGTGTAACGGATTTTGTTATGGGACATTTAATAGATAAGACCAATACGAAAATGGGAAAGGCAAGACCCTGGCTGTTTTGGAGTGCGTTCCCATTGGCAATCGCACTGATTATGATGTTTAATGTGCCGGCAGGGCTGTCAGCTGTTGCAAAGCTGATATACATTTTCGTTATCTATGTATTGCTGTGTGCCTTCTTCTATACAGCTAACAACATTTCCTATAATGCACTAACATCTTTGGTAACAGATAATGCAGAGGATAGAGTATCTATGGGAAGCGTGCGGTTTATGTTTACAGCAGTAGCCGGCATCATTATTGGTGCACTTACCACCGTATTAATCAGTGCATTTGGCTCTGGACAGAAGGGCTGGACCATGGTGGCCTTCCTGTATGCAGGAATTTTTCTGGCATCTACAATGATTACTGTTTTTGGATTAAAGGAAATGAGCGGTGCTACCACAGAAGCAAAGAAGGAAACGGAAATTGGCTTTGGTAAAAGTGTAAAGGCATTGTTGACCAACCGGTATTTTATCGAAGTATTCTTTATTTTCCTGGTAATGTATATTTATACAGGTGCTTCTGCAACCTCAGGCATCTACTATGCAACCTATATTCTTGGAAATGAAGATTTATATGGACTTCTCAGTATTGCTATGATGATACCAATGTTTATTTCCCTTATTTTTGCAGGCAAGATTGTGGAGAAGCTGGGAATGAGAAAGACAGCAATTGCCAGTGCCATCCTTTTTGCTGTCGGTTCCCTGATTACCGTTATGGGAAACAGCTCCCTTGGTATCCTGCTGGCAGGCATCATTATCAGATCTCTGGGAATGGGACCTATCAGCACACTTTTATTTGCATTCATCGCAGAAGTGTCCGATAATATTACATACACACAGAAGTTAGATGTGACAGGAATGGTATATAGCTGTTCCTCTATTGGAATTAAAGTGGGAACCGGACTGGGAACAGCCATTGTAGGCTGGATGCTGACACTGGGTAAATATGATGGAAGCCTGACAGTTCAGTCGGCAGGAGCGAACCTAATGATTACTGCAGCCTATGCCGTTGTTCCATTAATTATTGGTATTGTAATGATCGTATTATTTGCCATTATGAATGTGGAGAAGGATAATGAGAAATACAGACAAAATGTATAATCCCTATCTTCCATCGGATGTGTATATTCCAGATGGAGAGCTCAGGGTGTTTGGAAATCGGGTATATGTGTATGGCTCTCAGGACTTGTATGGGGAGACGAATATGTGCGGAGGCGATTACCGCTGTTATTCCGCCTCCCCAGATTCCCTGGGGCAATGGAAGGATGAGGGTGTGATATACACCAGAATGCAGGACCCATATATTCGAGAGATTGTGGAGCATAAGAAGGGAAATATGTTTAATCAGTATCTTTATGCTCCGGATGTGATTCAGGTTGAAGACAGGTATTATCTGTATTATGGTGTTGCCATGTCTGGCAGTGGTATTGCATGTGCTGTAGCAGATCAGCCAACGGGACCATTTGAATATGTAGGAAGAGTCAGGTATCCCCAGGAGGCTAAGCCACAGGGATGGCAGGGAGATGGTCACGGAATCTGTGATGGAGATATGGTTCTTGGAAAGGGCATGGCAATGATCCAGCCAAATCCTTTTCGGAAGCATTTCGGCTTAAATATGGCAGATTATCCCTATGATCCGGCAGTGCTGTATGATGAGGGGCGTGTCTTTTTATATTTTGGCTGCGGACACTGTTATGTGACAGAGTTAGACCCAGGGGATATGAGGACCATGATAAAGAGTCCGGAAACCGGCAGCTATTATTCCCAGGACTTACTTCCCATCCAGCGGGATAAGGCAGTGCATGAATTGCAGGATGGATGGCATATGGGAAATGGAAGCTCCATTCGTAAAATTGGAGACCTCTATTATCTCAGCTACTATGCAGTGAATCAGCATCATGGAAATGCCATGTGCTATTCCACATCCAAGAGTCCCTTTGGTCCCTTTACATACCAGGGCGTGTTGGTTTCTCTGGGAAACGGAAGATATGAGAAGCAGTTAGAGCCCACCTTTTATGTGGGAAATACCCATGGAGGTATGGCATGTATCAATGGTATATGGTATCAGAATTATCATAGACACACTGGCTACAAATATCCTTGCAGACAGGCCTGCCTTACCCAGCTGGTAATGACAGAAGATGGAAGATTTCTTCAGGCAGAATATAAGTCCCAGATTTTTGAAAAGGGAGGCTTGCCGGTAAACCACAGGTATCCGGCTGATATCATTTGCGAATGCCTGAATAGAAAAGGCAAAACAGGAAACAGAAGAAATACCCCATATTTTATGTTAGAGCAGATCAATGACCAGAAGCTGCAAGTGGTGGCAGGTTTATACCATAGCAGCAGTGTTGGTGTGAAATATTTGGATTTTGGAGATCCACAAGTGCAGCAGGAATCGCCGGAGGCATCAAAAGCGAGCTGTAGCGTGCAGCTGCTAAATCCTGATGACGGGCAGATTGAGGTATATATAGACCGGATTTCTGATGCAAATAAGATTGTAGAAATTTCTACCAAAGCACAGTCGGGACTGTGCAGCTTCACCGGAAACCTTGACGTTGCAGTTTCCGGTGTTCATGAAGTGTGGTTTCGTTTTTGCAATCAATCCAGAGAGACAAGATTTACGGAATTCATTATTACTTGAAATTTTTGTGAGCCCACAGTTTTAACGCAGTGGTTCTGGCAGCCAGAGAATCCACAACTGCAATGATTTCTTCAAAAGAGGAAGCTTCCTCCGGAGACACGGCTCCATCATCAGCAATCATCATAAGCCGGTCCTCTAGCTGTGCTACTTCCTTAATGGCATTATGAAACTGCATGGTCACCCGAAAGAGATCCAGATCTGCAGCGTCTAATTTTGGCATGTACTCTTCTCCAATGGGACACACACAGCCACAGTAGTGATTGTACAGCTCCGGTGCATTATAGGCTTTGGCCATAGCAACGATTTCATCCGGTCTGGGAAGAACCAAACCAGTTTCAATGTCACCTAAACGGTCTTCACTGATATGTAACACTTCTGATGTCGAGGAGCGACTTTTAAATCTAGGGTCACTTTGCTTTCGGTCTTCTCTTGTTTCGTAATATAGTGTTTTATTTGCCATTTCGATATGCTCCTCCCAAATTAAATAGGAATTTCGGATATTTTCCCATAAAAACAGATGAAATTCGTAATTTTCTCATCTTTCTTCTATTATAGATTAGCAGTATGATGAAATCAATCAAAAGGCACTACAAGTTCAAGGAAAGAAGGTACCTGAGATGGAAAGAGAAAATATGTCTGTTCAGGAGAGAGTGCTTACCAGCCTCTATCTGGAGCAATTAAGACAGATGAAGGCAAACGAAACCAAAAACAGAAGAACCAGAAAGGATCAGAAGGTGATAGTATGTTAACTTTAATTTTTGCAGTATTGATGTTGGTAGTATTTGGCAAATTAATTGTCTTAGCGGTAAGAGCCACATGGGGAATTACCAAGGTATTATTTACCATTATATTTCTCCCGGTAATTCTTATCTGTATGGTAGCAGGTGGATTGCTGTACATTGCACTGCCAGTTCTTATTATTATTGGCATTATTAGCCTTGTAAAACAGTGTGCATAAACGTAGGGAAAGCAAACGATATATCCAATAATGGATAACTATCCAATAACGGTTGAAATATGGATAACAAAGCTGTATAATTGTATTACAAAATAATACTACCATATAGCGAGGGGGAGTTCATATGACACTGGAAGAGATGAAGGAACGTAGGATAGAATTGGGAATATCCTATGAGCGATTATCTGAGATGACCAATGTTCCCATTGGTACAGTGCAGAAGGTGCTGGGGGGGATTACGAAATCTCCACGGTATGACACGCTGACGGCATTGGAGAAGGTTCTTGGTGAGAATAAGACCGATGTGGTAAGAGAAGCCATGGGTTGCATGGCACAGGTGGAATCCAAGAAACCTGGGGAATATCGGTTAGAAGATTACTATGCACTGCCGGATGATCGTCGTGCAGAATTAATTGATGGATACTTCTATGATATGGCTGCTCCAACGGGACTGCATCAGATACTAGTTACAGAAGTATGCATGAAATTCCGAAATTATATAGGAAGTAAGGGCGGAAAGTGTATTTCCCTTGTATCTCCCGTAGATGTTCAGCTGGACTGTGATGATAAGACCATGTTGCAGCCGGATTTTATGGTCATTTGCGATCGAGATAAGATTGACAAGCATGTATATGGTAATCCGGATCTTGTGGTGGAGATTTTATCCCCTTCTACTGCGAAGATAGATAATAAAATTAAGAGCATAAAGTATGCCAATGCCGGAGTGAAGGAATACTGGATTGTTGATCCTGTAAAAAAGAAAATTCTGGTACAGAATTTTGAAGAAGACGAATGGCCCGTTATTTATAGTTTTACAGATAAGATTCCAGTGCATATTTTCCCAGAGGAGTGTGAAATCGATTTTGGGGAGATTAATGACTATGTGAAGTTTATGTATGAGAAAAATAACAGATAAGAGAAAGAAGGAGCA
>CAZYYO010000003.1:12620-72397 GCA_964650965.1 uncultured Lachnospiraceae bacterium
TCATAGTGTACTATGTCAATAGTACAGTGATACATAAGATTTCAATGAAACATAAATCATGATGTAGTAAATCATAGAAAGGATGTGGTGATTCATGGAATTCAATACAGCCGTTCCAATTTATCTTCAGGTAATAGAAGACATTAAGAAGAAGATTGTAACAAATGAGCTTCAGCTGGGAGAACAGCTGCCCTCTGTGCGGGAGTTGGCACTTCAATATCAGATTAACCCCAATACAGCAAGCCGGATTTACAAGGAAATGGAAATCCAGGGAATATGCTTTACCAAACGGGGGATGGGAACCTTTATTACAGATTTTCAATCCGCTAAGGAGGATATGAGAGCAGAGATGGCACTGGATTATGTGAATAAATTTATTCATGATATGCAGGGCTTGGGATACAACCAGGAAGAAATGATGACTCAGATTAAGGAAGAGATGATGAAGGAGGATAAGAAAGATGCTGGAAAGTAAAGATGTTGTTAAGAAGTATATGGGAAAGGTTGCGGTAGACCATTTAAGTACAACTTTGGAGCCGGGACATATTTATGGTCTCTTAGGACCAAACGGTAGTGGAAAGTCCACATGGATGAAGATGGTGGCAGCGTTAATTGTGCCTACCTCAGGAACCATTACGTTGAACGGTGAGCCGGTGGGAACCAAGTCTAAGCAGATTATTGCATATATGCCTACCGAACCCTTTTATTATAGTTATATGAAGATTGTGGATGTAGGACTTTATTACAGCGATTTCTTCGAAGGCTTTGACCATGGTAAATTTGCCCGGTTGATTCAGAGCATGGAGCTTAACATGAATGATAAGGTAAGCACCCTCTCCTCTGGACAGGCAGCGAAATTAAAGCTGGCAGCTACATTATCGAGAAAGGCAGAGATTTACTTATTAGATGAGCCGTTAAATGGAATTGATTTACTGGCAAGAGAAGAAATCATCCATACCATTTTAGAAGCACTGGATGACACATCTGTAGCAGTTATTTCCAGTCATTTGGTGGAAGAGTTAGAGAAGGTAATTGACAGAGTGATTTTTGTGAAAAACGGTCAGATTGCACTTGCTGGAGATGTGGAGGAATTACGCAAAACCCAGAATAAATCAGTGGTGGAATTATATCGAGAGCTGTATCAGTAAGGAAATAGTACATTTACACGAAGCAAAACAACGTGAATGATTTTAAAATAAGAGGTGGAAAAATGTTAAAATTAATGAAATATGAACTTCAAAAACAGAAGTTATCGAAACGAATCATCGCAGCATTATTTATAGTACTGGAGCTAATCTTTGCATTTGGAGTACTTACAGAAAGTGGTAAAATATCCATGATTGGATCTGTATGCTTATTTATTGCAGCATTTGTGGCAATTATCTATGTAAGCGTGGAAGCCATCATTACCTATGACAAGGATATGAAGGAAAAAAGTGGGTATATGTTATTTATGGTTCCCCACAGCGAATATACCATCCTGGGGGCCAAAATACTTACCAGCGTTCTGACCTTATTGGTTATGACCATATGTCTGGTTCTTCTTGGAGCCGTAGATATCTTTTGGCTTAGCAGTCAGATGAACGGTGTAAAGGAAACTATGGATATGATTACCCAGATTTTCACCCAGATGTTCAATGTGGAAATGGATGCAGCAATGATAGTAACCTATATCTTCCTTGCACTTTTTGAGTGGTTTGGACTGTTAACCTCCGCATTTCTGGCAATTACCATTGTCCATACCATCTTAAACCAGGTGAAGGGTAAGGGATTCCTGTCATTTATTTTCTTCATCCTGATTAATATGGCATATTCTAAGGTAAGTAATATGATAATTGCCTTGTTTATTCCTGATTATGGTCAGGTGGAAGTAACCCAGTCTGGAACAGAGGTTATGGTGAATCTTACAGCACAGGCCATGCAGACATCCTTAGCAGCCTCCCTGATTACAGCCATTGTTTTTGCCGGATTGTGTCTTGTGGTATCAGGCTATATGTTGAAGAAGAAATTATCTCTGTAAGCTGGAGTCTATATATAGAAGGAACATTTCTAATAGAAGCAAAGAAAATAATAGTAAAGACCATGTAATACCTAATAACAGGAAGCTTATAACTGGCAGATGCCGGATTGTAAGCTTTCTTTTTTTGGGTTATTGATAAAATTTATTTCTTGCTAAAATAAATAATAAAAAAGTATTGACAACTATCCTTGTCAGCCGTATACTGTACTCAACAAAGAAATGACAAGTAAAATTGTCAAAATGACAAGAACACCTGTCATGTTAATAAAACAGAGGAGATGACAATATGCCGTTAAGGAATCATTTGAAAGAATACCGGGCAGGCATTCAGGTGAATCAGCAGGAGATGGGACAGTTAGTAGGAGTATCCCGTCAGACCATTAGTCAGATTGAACGAGGGGATTATTCGCCCTCTGTTACACTGGCACTGAAGATAGCTAAGGTATTGAAGGTAAGCGTAGAAGATGTATTTTCGTATGAGGAGGATGAATAATCATGAATGAAAACAAAGCAAGAATTGCAAGGGATAATCATCGGGCACTAGGCGTATTTATTGGTGTGATTGTAGTTGCAGCAATCTTTGGAGGCTTCCTGGGTGGAGCAGGTAATTTCCTGGGAGAGGGAAGAGCCTGGGAGCTACTGACAGCGATATACAATCAGTTCATATTTATTGCACCATTTCTTAGTGTTCCCATGGTTCTGGTGGCGTGGATTGTAACGGGTGTGCTGTATCTTCAAGCAAGAAAGCTCTATCGCAGCTGGGAAGAGGATAATGAAGAGCAGATGAAGGTCATTGAACTGAAGCTAAGCTACGCACTGGCACTTTCCTCTGTGATTATGATTATCGGATATTTCCTGTTCCCTATTGGCTTGCTGGGATTAGATACATTGGATCCCTATAACATTTTGACAGCGGTTGGTATACTAATGGCATTATTCGGTCTTATATTTACGATTATTTATGTTACTTATTTCCAGAAGAAGATTATCGATATGGAGCGGGAAATGAATCCGGAGAAACAGGGAAGCGTTTTTGAATTCAAGTTCCAGGATAAATGGGAAGCCAGCTGCGATGAAGCGGAGAAGCTGATGATATATAAATCAGCTTATCAGGCATACAAGACAACCAGCTATTGGTGTATGGGATTATGGCTTTTCTGTGTGATCGGTATCTTTTCCTTCCACTTTGGAATCATGCCCCTTACGATGGTAAGCGTTATCTGGCTGGTTATGACGGTTTCCTATAATCGGAAGGCCATCAACTTGAGTAAATAACGCCGCAACCAATCTTATTACCGGAATTACCGGATGGCTGGGAGGTAAAATCATCCCGTTGGTCATGGACAATAATGGAGCGATGTACTACATCCTTCAGAGACAGGAAGCTGTCGAATACCAATAGATAAGCTTTGCCACTGCTGTTTAATATGGATGGCAGATCTCCTAAATGATAGGGATGGTTGGCACCGGTTGGATTGTAGTGCTCTCCGGTTTGAGTAAAGTTGTTACTGCAATCTCCAACCTGGTGAATATGAAGTCCCAGAAAACGTGGAGAATATAAGGGGGAGTTAGGCAGATTAGATAATTCAACTTCAATGAATAGACCAGCAGGGTGAATCGATTCATAGAAATTGGCGATACCACAAAGACTGGGATAGTTGTTGTTTCCATAAATAAGTGCGTATGCTTGAGGAGAGGAGATACTTTCGTAAAAAAAAGAAGAAATCAGTGGCTTCATAGTAGATAAATCCTTATAGAAAATGTGTTCCTAATAGAATATGTTTCATTGGAAAAAAGGTGAATAAAAATAGATGGATTGACACATAGTAATCATAGCCTGTGAGAAAAGTTACCAATAAGAATTACAGGAAAAGGAGGTTACAATGACGCAATTATCAGAAAAGGAATTATCTTTGATTAATGATTCGCTCAGTGAGGAAGAACTGTTAGTTAAGAAATACCAAATGCTGGCATCCCAGGCTACAGACCAGGCGATGAGCAGCACATTTCAGGGGATTTCTCAGAGACATCAGGAACATTATAATTCCATATATTCATTATTATGAAAGAGGAGATAGATACTATGGCAAATGTAGAGTTTGGCGAAAAAGAATTACTTGGAGACGCACTGGCAGCAGCAAAGTTCTCAACAGATAATTACAATACATTTTCAAATGAGTGTTCCCATGAGGATGTGCGGTCTACCATGATGCGTATTCTAAATGAAGAACATGAGATACAAAATGAAGTATTTCAAATGATGTCACAAAAAGGGTATTATCCCACACCCTCTGCAGAAGAATCCAAAGTGACAGAGGCAAAGCAGCGCTATCAAGCGGGATGCAAATAGTGAGTATTCTTTTATCATAGACAATGAATGCTTGAAACAAGCCAGGGGCGATTGGAGTCGTATGAGTCACCCTGGCTTGTTTTGCTGTGTTTATTCCAAATAAAATATGATATGATATCTTATAGTGAAAAGGTAAATACAAGGAGCATGATGATGAGTAAAATATACTTTGTAAGACATGGACAAACCGTATGGAATGTGGAGAATAAAATCTGTGGTGTTACAGACAGCGAATTAACTCCATTGGGACACCAGCAGGCAATGATAGCTGGGGAGAATTTAAAGGCGCAAGGGTTAAAAATTGATAAGATTTTGCATTCTCCGCTGACCCGGGCAAGAGATACGGCAGGACACATATCACAGATTACCGGTATTCCTATGGAAGTAGAACCAAGGCTGAAGGAACAGAATTTTGGTAAATGGGAGGCTACGCCAAGAGATGGAGAGGAGTTTCAGAAGGCAAAGCGCTGTTTTATAGATTCCTTCCAGGGAGGGGAATCCATGATGCAGATGGCGCAGAGGATATACAATTTGTTAGATGAACTAAAAGCAGATATCGAACATACATACCTTCTGGTAGCTCATAATGGAATTTCTAGAGTGGTAAATTCTTATTTTCATGATATGACCAATGAAGAGTATTCCTCCTTTGGCATTGGAAATTGCGAAATTCGAGAGTATACATTTAAATAGAAAATAAAAAAGATTTTCCGTCAGTTTCTATATTCAGGAACTGGCGGTTTTTTTGCGCATATCATGTAGCATAGAGCAATTTTAGGAAAGGAATCAATCATATGCTACAAAATTGTGTTTTTAAAATGTCCGTAGATACCCATCAGTGGGGGAAGGCGGCAGGAATTCGTGCAGTTAAAACCATGGCACAGACAGCCATTGCAATTATTGGAACAGAAGCGGTTATGTCATCTATAGACTGGAAAATGGTACTGTCTTCTGCACTGGTCGCTGGATTGGTGAGCATTCTTACATCCATCAGCGGGATCCCGGAAGTGAGCTGCAAGGAGGATGCAAATGGTAATTAATGTACATGCAGGGCACAATTCTCAGTGGAAAAAAGGAAGTGGAGCTGTTGGGTTGATTCACGAATCCGCAGAAAATCGGGTGGTGAAAAATCTTGTATTGTCAAACCTTCGAAGGTTGGGGCACACAGTATATGACTGTACGCAGGATGACGGAGCAGATCAAAAAGATGTGCTGAAGAAAATTGTAGAAGCATGTAATACCAATCAGGTAGATTTGGACATCTCCATACATTTTAATGCAGGGCGAAAAGACCTTACAGGTGATGGAAATATTGGAGGAACGGAGATTTATGTATACAATAGGAACAGTAAAGCGATTCCAGTGGCAAAAAAGATATTGGCAAACATAGTAAAAATAGGTTTCCGAAATAGAGGAATAAAATATGGAGAAAACTTATATGTGCTGCGAAATACCAAGGCACCTGCCATATTAATTGAGTGCTGTTTTGTGGATGATAAGGATGATACCAACTTGTATAATGCACAAACCATGGCTGCCGCAATTGTAAAAGGAATTACAGGACAGAACCTGGTAGAGGGAAATGAACCAATCAAAGAAGAAGTGACAAATGAACTCCAGGAGCCAGAGAAGATAAGGTCTGACTATGAAATATTCATTATGGGATTACAGTATCGTTTAGGTCAAGAGGTAACCGGGCAAAATGTTAACGAAATTTTTGCAGTAGCCCCTACGGTATCTGCAGTAAGAAATCGCCATCATGAAGTGGTAACTCCATTAGAAAGATATCTGAAAACCTTAGGATATTATGCAGGTAAGATTGAAGCTGATGAGGGAAAAACACCCATCTTTGGAAGGGGTATGACTGCCGCGGTGAATCGATATCAGAAAGAAATTCTTCAATATAAAAAAGTCGACGGTGAAATCACCGCCGGTAAAAAAATGTGGAAGAGCTTATTAAAGATAAAATAAAGAATGGAAGTAACGGGGCTCGAACCCGTGACCTTTCGCGTGTGAGGCGAACGCTCATCCCAGCTGAGCTATACTTCCACAGGAAATCTAATAAAAATTATAGCACTCTGGGGGATGATTGCAATATGTTTCTTTAGAAAATTGTGATATTTGTTTGCATTAGAAATGCAGACACAGAATTTTTACAAAATATACGTTGACATTTGTAAAGAACGGTCTATAATAAACAATGTTCATATCCGAACAATTCGGAGGTGAACAATTCATAACCAAACAGTTCGGAAATGAACCAAACAGGAGTGAGATAATGAAAAAACAGGAATGGATTGGATTCCAAACAAGATACCTGTCTAAAATGATAGGATGCCGTCTTCACCAGAAGGAGATGGAAAGTGGTGCTGATACAGTGACAGCAACGCATGGATGGATTATCGGATATCTATGGGAGCACCGGGAAGAAGAAATCTATCAGAAGGATTTGGAGCGGGAATTCCATATGGCCAGGTCCTCTATCACAGGCATCGTGCAGATTATGGAAAACAATGGGTATATTAAGCGTACGCTTGTAGCACACGATGCTAGATTAAAGAAGATAGAATTGACACCTAGAGGAGTAGAATTTCATAAAAACACCCATAGAAATATGGAAGAGCTTGAGCTAGAGGTGAAGCAGGGAATTTCTCCAGAAGATTTGAATACGTATTATCGTGTGACAGAACAGATGAAGAAGAATTTGCAGATGTATTTGGATGCGGGAAGCGACCAATGTACATCTCGCGAATAGGTAAGAATGATACGAGAGGAGATCTATATGTTAAAAACATTAGGAAAACAGGTTAAGGAATTTAAGAAAGATTCCATATTGACCCCATTATTTATGCTGCTGGAAGTAGCAATGGAGATGATTATCCCATTACTTATGGCATCCATTATTGATGATGGAGTAAACAAAGGGAATCTTCAGCACATTTTTATTATTGGTGCATTTATGGTAGCTGCTGCAGGCATTGGATTATGGAGCGGTGTCATGGGAGGAAAATATGGCGCCAGCGCATCTACTGGATTTGCAAGAAACCTAAGAGCGGGAATGTTCCGCAATATTCAGAATTATTCTTTTGCAAATATTGATAAATTCTCAACGGCAGGATTGGTAACACGTCTTACAACGGATGTAACTAACGTCCAGAATGCATACCAGATGATTCTTCGTATGGGAATGAGAGCCCCTGCAAGCTTAATCGTTGCAATGATTATGGCATTTATTGTCAGCCCAAGGCTGGCTACGATTTACCTTGTGGTAGTGGTAATTTTAGCAATTTGTCTGTTTTCTATTATTTTCTTTGTAAGAAAGATTTTTGACGTAGTATTTAAGAAATATGACGATTTAAATGCCAGCGTACAGGAGAATATTTCCGGGATTCGTGTGGTAAAAGCCTATGTTAGAGAAGAATACGAAAAACAGAAATTCCAGAAGGCTAGCGGTAATTTATATAAGATGTTTATTAAAGCAGAGACAATTTTATCACTGAACTCACCATTTATGATGCTGGCAGTGTATTCCTGTATCCTGTTGGTAAGCTGGTTAGGTGCTCAGATGATTGTAGGGTCAACTCTTACAACAGGAGAATTAATGAGCCTTCTTTCCTATTGTATGAATATTCTTATGAGCTTAATGATGCTTTCCTTTGTATTTGTAATGATTTCTATGAGTATGGCAAGTGGGGAACGTATTGCAGAAGTGTTAAATGAAGAGCCAAGTATTGTAAATCCTGAAAATCCAGTAATGGAAGTTAAGGATGGAAGTATTGATTTCAATCATGTAAATTTTGCCTATGGAGCGGATAGTCAGGAATATGTGTTAGAGGACATTGATCTCCATATCCAGTCAGGTGAGACCATTGGTATCCTAGGAGGTACCGGAAGTGCCAAGACAACCCTGGTAAATCTGATTTCCCGTCTATATGATGTATCAGAGGGAGCGGTTGAAGTAGGTGGCGTTGATGTACGTAAATACGATTTGGAAGTAATTCGTGATCAAGTGTCTGTAGTGCTGCAAAACAATGTATTGTTTTCTGGAACCATTTTAGATAACCTTCGCTGGGGAGACCAGAATGCAACCGAAGAACAGTGTAAAGAGGCGGCAAGACAGGCTTGTGCAGATGAATTTATTGAGAAATTCCCAGAGGGATACCATACCCATATTGAACAGGGAGGAACCAATGTTTCCGGCGGACAGCGTCAGCGTTTATGTATTGCCAGAGCTCTTTTAAAGAAGCCGAAGGTTCTCATATTAGATGACAGTACCAGTGCAGTGGATACTGCTACAGATGCTAAGATACGTAAGGCCTTTCGAGAAGAAATTCCAAATACAACCAAGCTAATTATTGCACAGAGAATTTCTTCCGTACAGGATGCAGACCGAATTATCGTTATGGATAATGGTCGGATTGATGGCGTTGGAAGTCATGAGCAGTTGCTGGCATCCAATGAAATTTATAAAGATGTTTATGAATCTCAAACTGGCGGTGGAACCGGTGATTTTGATGAGAAGGAGGGTGAATAATTATGCCAAGACAAATGACAAAACCAGCAGATCGAAAAAGTATTAAGGCATCCTCCCATGCAATGGGACGACTGATACAATATGTATTTCAGAAATATCCCATACATTTAATTGCAGTGGTTATCTGTATTGTTGTTAGTGTATTATGCAATGTACAGGGAACACTGTTTATGCAGAATCTTATTGATGATTATATTACGCCAATGCTAAAGACGCAGGGCAGCGACTTTGGCCCTTTGTTAGGTGCCATTACCCGTGTAGCAGGCTTTTACGGGCTGGGTATTGTAACTACATTTTTATCTAACTTTATTATGGTATTTGTAACCCAGGGAACGTTGCGAAAGCTTCGGGATGATATGTTCACCCATATGGAGGACCTGCCAATCCGATTCTTCGATACGCACGCCCATGGTGATATTATGTCTGGATATACCAACGATATTGATACACTGCGACAGATGATTAGCCAGAGTATGCCTCAGCTGTTAAACAGCTCCATTACCATAGTAACGGTTCTTGTGTGTATGATTCGCTTAAATATCATCTTAACCTTGATTACTTTGGCTATGGTAGGCGTGATGCTTATCGTTACCAAGAAGCTTGCAGGTCAATCTGCCAAATATTTTATGCAGCAGCAAAGAGACATTGGTATTGTAAATGGAAATATTGAAGAGATGATGAACGGACAGAAGGTAGTTAAGGTATTCTGTCATGAGGGAGAAAGCATCAAGAAATTTGATGAATTAAATGATCAGTTGTTTGAAAGTGCCAACCAGGCAAATAAGTTTGCAAATATTTTAATGCCTGCAAATGCTCAGATTGGTAATATCAGTTATGTGATTGTTGCCGTAGTGGGTGGTATATTAGCCATTGGAGGAGTAGGCGGATTTACCCTGGGTGGACTTGCCAGCTTCCTTACCTTTAACAAGAGCTTTAGCATGCCAATTAACCAGATTTCACAGCAGCTGAACTTTATAGTTATGGCTATGGCTGGTGCAGAACGAATCTTTGCACTACTGGATGAGAAGCCGGAAGTGGATGATGGATATGTAACCTTAGTAAACTGTCGAGAAGAAAATGGACAAATTGTAGAGACTACAGAGCGAACAGGAAGCTGGGCGTGGAGACATGAACATCAGGCAGATGGCAGCGTAGATTATATTCCTCTTAAGGGGGATGTGGTCTTTAATGATGTGGACTTTGCCTATAATCCGGATAAAACTGTACTTCACAATATTAAGCTGTTTGCCACTCCGGGACAGAAAATTGCATTCGTCGGAGCAACCGGAGCAGGAAAAACGACCATTACCAATTTGATTAATCGGTTCTATGACATCTCAGATGGTAAGATTCGATATGACGGAATTAACATTAACAAGATTAAGAAGGATGACCTGCGTCATTCCTTAGGCATTGTATTACAGGATACCCATTTGTTTACAGGAACGGTTATGGATAATATCCGCTACGGTAAGCTAGATGCCACAGATCAGGAAGTTAAGGAAGCTGCTAAGTTGGCAAATGCTGACGGATTTATTAAAAAGCTGCCACATGGATACGAGACAGTATTAACAGGCGATGGAGCAAACCTGAGTCAGGGACAGCGTCAGCTTCTTGCCATTGCCAGAGCAGCAATTGCAGATCCACCTGTATTGATTCTAGACGAAGCTACCAGCTCCATCGATACCAGAACAGAAAAAATTGTTCAGGATGGAATGGACAAACTGATGCATGGAAGAACAACCTTTGTTATTGCGCATCGACTATCTACCATTCGTAACAGTGATTGTATTATGGTATTGGATCAGGGACGAATTATCGAACGAGGAAATCACGAAGAACTAATCAAGGAAAAAGGAAAATATTACCAACTGTACACTGGAAAAATCATGAACGCATAGAAAATTAAAAGATGATTAAACAAAAGCGACTAAACTTTTTGAGAAAAATAACCCCCCAGGAGGCTTGTGCAGCGGTTGCTCCTTTGGTACATTGATAGAAGATAATTACCAGCTGTCTATGAAGATCACATATAGGCAGGCGAAAGATAACAAGGAGGAAATATATTATGCACATGGCAGATGCGTTAGTTGCGCCAGCCGTAGGGGGTGCACTCTATGTATGCTCAGCGGCAGCAGCAGCTTATTCTATTAAGAAGGTTCGTGAGGAAGATGATCCAAAAAAAATACCCATGATGGGGGTAATGGGGGCATTTGTATTTGCGACCCAAATGATTAATTTTACCATACCAGGTACCGGTTCCTCAGGTCATTTGTGCGGTGGAATGCTTCTATCTGCATTATTAGGACCGTATGCAGGATTTCTTACCATGATAGGAGTGCTACTGGTTCAGTGCCTTCTGTTTGCAGATGGAGGAATTCTTGCATTAGGCTGTAATGTATGGAATATGGCGTTTTATGGATGCTTTATGGGAGCATTGCTGATCTGGAAACCATTGATGAAAAAGGGGGCAGGAAAAGGGAAGATTATGCTTGCATCTATCCTTGGATGTGTGTTGACACTTCAGCTGGGAGCATTTTCCGTATCCCTTGAGACCTTGGCCTCGGGAATCACCGAATTACCCTTTGCCGTATTTGTTGGAACGATGCAGCCGATTCATCTGGCAATTGGATTCGTAGAGGGGCTGATTACAGCAGCGGTACTGGTATTTGTATATGAAGCAAGACCGGAGCTGTTATGGGGAATTAAGAAAGAAGAACAGTCAGAAAGCCGCTTATCCTTTAAGAAGACAATATTGGTGCTTGCAATTGTAGCTGCACTGATTGGTGGAGTAGTATCCTTATTTGCATCTTCTTATCCAGATGGGTTGGAGTGGTCTATGGAACAGGTGACTGGAAGTACAGAGCTAGAGGCAGATGGAGATGCATATGCGGCTGCAGAAGAAATTCAGGAGAAAACAGCATTGTTACCGGATTATAGCTTCAGCAATTCTGACTCTGTAGCAGGCACATCATTCTCGGGAATCGTAGGAGGATTGGTTGTTGTAGTCCTTTGTATAGGAGCGAGCTATGCGCTTCGATTCTTTCGAAAAAAAGGAAAAATAGCAGAAGCATAGGAAAATGGCAGATATTCAACATACATTACATGAAATTGAAAAGTTGGAGACTTTACAGCAAAGAAACCAGTGGGTGAATCGAATTCATCCACTGGTTAAAGTTTTGCTGACAGTTTTTTATATAGCAATCGTGGTATCTTTTTCCAGATATCAATTGATTGCTATTTTGTGTATGTGCATATATCCTGTTTTTATGTTTAATATTGGAGAACTATCTTTTCGAGACTGCCTGCACCGTCTACGGATTATTTTACCCATGGTATGCATTGTGGGTGTTTTTAATCCTTTTTTTGATCGTGAGATTATTGTATATCTAGGAACCATTCCGATTTCTGGAGGTGTCCTTTCTATGCTGACGTTAATGGTGAAAGGCGTTTTAACAGTAATAGCAGCATATTTACTCATTGCCACCACAGGAATAGATGATATCTGCTATGCGCTTCGCAGGATTCATGTACCTAGGATATTGGTGACCATAGTTTTATTAATCTACCGATATATTCATATTTTATTGGAAGAGGCAGAACATATTGTAACGGCCTATCGCTTACGGGCACCTGGACAAAAGGGCATACACTACAAGGCCTGGGGCTCTTTGGCGGGGCAGTTACTGATGCGAAGTATGGATCGGGCAGAAAATGTGTATGAAAGTATGTGTATACGAGGCTTTCGAGGAGAATTTGCGGGGCAAAAAAAACAGCGGATAACATGTGGCGATTTTCTGTTTTTTGCAATCTGGATGATAATCTTGTTACTATTGCGATATACCAATGTAATTGAATGGATCGGAGGACTATTTGTATGAGCTTGTTAACAATGAAGAATGTCAGCTATGCATATGAAAAAGAGGAAATGGTGCTTCAAGACATTACCTTTCAGGCAGAGGCTGGGGAGTCTATTGGAATTATAGGAGCCAATGGAATTGGAAAATCCACACTCATGAAACTATTAGTTGGCTTATGCACCAACTATAAAGGAGAGATACAAGTAGACCACATTTCAGTAGAGAAGCAGCATATGAATGAGATAAGGGAAAAAATCGGGTATGTTTTTCAAGACTCTGAAAATCAGTTGTTTATGTCTAGTGTATATCAGGATGTGGCATTTGCTCCGGAAAACTATGGATATTCAGCGGAGGAAGTAAAGAAGCGGGTGGACAAAGCATTACAGCTGGTGGGAATTTCTGAACTAAAGGATAAGCAAATTTATAAGCTGTCTGGAGGAGAAAAGAAACTTGCAGCGATTGCCACGATTCTATCCATGGAACCCAAGATGATGTTGATGGACGAACCATCTGTAGCTTTGGACCCGAGAAACAGGAGAAATCTAATCAGTATCTTGAATGAACTAAGTCCTTTAAAATTAATTGCCAGTCATGATTTGGATTTTATATTAGATACCTGTCAGCGAACCATCTTGATGAATCATGGTACCATCATTGCAGATGGAGACAGCAAGCGTATTTTAAAAGATAAAAAATTGCTGGAAGAAAATGGCTTGGAACTTCCGCTACGTTATTATTATCAATAAATAAATTTAAAAATAGAAAAAAATCGAAAAAGGTCTAAACTTCTTACAACAACTCTCCGATATGAAAAAAGAATAAGTATAAGTCTGCCCAAATGGGTGAAGAAGAAAAGAGGCACTTATGAATTCTTACAGGGAAGTAAAAAAGAGAGGATTAGCCATTGTGCTGGCGTTGTTGACGGTTATTACAACATGGTCTGCGGACTTGAATGCACTGGCAGCAGGGACATATTCTAGAACAGGAGAGACCGCTGGAAAAACGGTGGCAGCAAACGGACAGCTGGCGCAGGTATTTACCGCGCAGACAGAGGATAATAACAAATTCGAACAGTTAAGCTCTGTGAGTCTGAAGCTGGATGTTTTACCATATCAGATGGTAAATTATACGGTCTCAGTGTATCAGAACCTAACAGATCATACGGATCCTACAAGCGGTGTTTTATCCTATACCTCATCCCAACAGCAATATATTGGCGGCGAAGAGGGTGATGTTGGTAAGATTCTTACAACAGACATACCTGCTGGCAATTGTGTCTTTGCTAATAATGAGACCTATGGAGTCATCTATTCCTTTTCTTCTTCCCAGGAAATATATTTTTATGAAGGCGGTGTAAATTCCAATGGCTTCCGACGGGATGCAGTTACCATTCCGGTATGGGAAAATATTGGTAATGTGATAGAAGCTCAGACCGTAAGTGCAACCACACAGGAAGCAGATACGGTTTCCATTCATAAGACGGATGCAGAAACCGGCGACACCATCGTCGACTCTACACGGGATGTATGTATGGTAGTGGGACAGACACTGGAGCTGACTGTAGAATTGCAGCCATCCTATAAACGTTATCTTACATTAGAAGCATTAACTCCTGGTGCGACAGCTGCTCGTATTGATCAGGGGTCCGATTATAATAAGGTAAGCCTGGAAGCATTTGCCCCAGGTTTAAATCATTTCCGAATTACTTGCGGAAGCAGCACCTATGAAATCAATGTATATGTATTTACGCTATCAGTGGATACCACAGGAATGGACTTGGTTTATTCTGGAACAGCCAAAACACCATCCATTATTATGACGACAGGTGAAGGCGGAGTTACCAAAACGATTACAGCATCCTCTGGAAATCTGGAGTACAGCAATAATATCAATGCGGGAACCGCTTCCGTAAAGCTTACAAACTCCGGTTATACAACCATTCCGGAGCAGACCTTGACTTACGAAATAACCAAGAAAGAAATTACACAGGCAATGGTTGATGCTGCAAGCTTTACCATAGACAAATCCACCGAACAGGTAACGGATGGAAGCATCCAGGGACTGGAATTTGGAAGGGATTATACAGCAACTGCAAGATTGACCTCCATATCTGATAATCAGTATCATTATGAAATGACAGTGACAGGAATCAACAGCTGTTATGGAACCTTAACCAGAAATTACAGTGTTTCCATGGGTACAGAGGGCAGCCTGATTGATATTAATGATATGGTTACTTCCGTGTCTTTAAATAAGAAAACATTTACATATGATGGGGATGCATGTGAACCAACAGCTTCATTCTATGGGTTAGATGGAAATCTCATGTCAGCCTTTGAAGAAAACTGCAATATCACTTATGAGAACAATGTGGATTGTGGTACGGCTACCATGATTATCACTGGTAAAGAAGAAAGTGGATACACTGGAACGATGACCAAAACATTTACCATAGCCCAGTGTAGAATTTCTCCCAATAACAATATTAGTGTTACCCTAGATCAAGATGTATATGAGTATACAGGCAGTGCAATTAAGCCTCAGGTAACCATGAAACTGACCAGTGCAAATAATGTAGAGCATACATTAGTTGAAGGTACAGACTACAGCTTGTCTTACAGTAATAATACAGAAATTAGTAAGGGAAACGCTACCGTTACCATTAAGGGAACGGGAAATTTAAAAGGAACGATTACAAAGAGCTTTGATATCATAGGTAATTTAGAAAGAGATGCCATTGTGTTTATTGCAGGGGATACCTCTACAGATTATGATGAATCCTACGCTTCCTCTTATGAAGAAAGTTATTCTGGTTCAGAGATTGAGCCGGAAATTGAAGTATATATGGGAAGTGAGTATTTAGAGCCTGAAACGGATTATGTACTTACTTATGAAAATAATATAAATGCAGGAACAGCAACGGCAGTGGTTACAGGTGCTGGCGTATATGCTGGCAAGGTTCTACGGGTTACGTATACTATTGTTCCCGTAAGAATTACAGCACCATTACAGATTACTGCTGAGAATAAGGTATATACAGGAAATGAAATTACCCTTGCTAACACAGAGGATCAAACAGAGTATCAGATTGCAGGACTAACAGAAGAAACGGACTATACCATAAGCTATCAGAATAATGTAAATGCCGGAACAGCAACCGTAACAGCAACTGGAAAGAATAATTATACCGGAACTGTTACCGGAACATTTCGGATTTCTGCAAGAGCCCTGACAGATTCCGATATTACCGTGGGAACCATAGAAGATCAGACCTATACAGGAACTGGAATAACGCCACAGGTGCAGCTGTTTTATAAGGGAGACGTGGTTCCGCAATCCAGCTATAGCGTAAGCTATTCTAACAATGTGGACATTGGTTTGGCAAGAGCAACCATTACAGGAAGTGGCAATCTGACAGGAAGCATTGTAACAACCTTTGTCATTAAAGCCAAGACAATGGATGACCTGAAGTTCTATATAGGCGGTCAGCTGGCAGAAAAAAACAGTATGGGTACATTGGTGAGCCCTTATGAAACCAGCTATACAGGTACAGAACGAAAACCGGATATAACGGTGATAGACGGTTCAACTACGCTGAGAGCGTTCCGGGATTATACCATCGGATATGCGAATAATATTAACAGTGGACAGGGTATCTTATATATCACAGGTGCTGGGGCATACCAGGGTTCAGTGGCAATGGTGGAATTCACCATTACACCAAAGGATATTGCATCAGAAGATATTACAGTAGTATATCGTGGAAGTAACTATAAGGATGGAGAATACACCTTACCTTATGTAACCATTACAGATACCGGAGCCTCCTTTGGAAAACAACTTTTAGCACTTAACACGGCATATACCGTGTCTGGAACAGAGGAATGTAAGACCAGTGGCGATAATAAGACGGCAACGATTACCGGAACCGGAAACTATACAGGAACAACTACGGTAACCTATATTATTGGTAATGATATTTCAGATACAGCCAAAACAAATATAAGCCTAAGTAATCCATATAACAGCGACCAGATTTACACCAAACAGGCCAATAACATGTATTATATTACTTATATTGGTCAGGGTGCGTCACCTAAGGTTGGTATTACCTATCAGGATGGAGCTACAACGGAAACACTGCAGGCAGAGCGGGACTATCATGTTCAGTACCGCACAACAACCGCTGCCAACGGAAATGATATTTATACCGCTGCCAATGATAATACCATTGAGGTTACCATTACCGGCATGGGAGATTATTATGGAACGGTTACGCTGCGCTATTTGATTATGGAGGCAGCATTTACTACAAGAGAAGCATTTAAAATCATTAATAATGATACCGCCAGCAGTTCTTTCACCTATGATTACGATGGAAGCAAAAAGGATGTAAATTTGCAGGTATCATATCTTCTGTCTGACAGCGATAAGATTTCACTTGTTTTGGGAACGGACTATACCTTATCTACCAGCTGGGTAGGACCGGAAATGGGAACACATGGGGTAACCCTTACAGGAATTGGCAATTATCAGGGAACGATGGTATTGGACTATATCATTGCACCAAAAGATGTTGCAGATGCTACCCGTTTTACAATAGAAGCCATTCCATCACAAGAATATACGACGAACGAGATTACTCCTGACTTCGTTATTACAGATACCAAGACAGGGAAGGCGTTGGTTTTAGGCGAAGATATTACGGTACAGTATACAGACAATGTAAATGTAGGAACTGGACATATAGTTGTAACTGGAATCAACAATTATTATGGAACGCGCACCATTGATTTTGCTATTGTTGCAAGATCTGTTGCCGATAGTAATGTGACCATCCGCCCAATACCAGACCAGACCTACACCGGTAGGGAAATCACACCATCCTTCCAGATGTATTACGGAGTGACCCCTTTGGTGGCAAATGTGGATTATGACTATGCCTATACAGATAATACAGCACCGGGCAAGGGCGTGATTACCGTCACCGGCAAGGGAACCTATGCAGGACAGACTACCGTTCCTTTCAATATTATCGGCGATTTAAGTGATACCACACTATTTTCCATCAATGGAGTAAATGACAGCTACTATTTACGGAACAATGTACTTGATTTTAATAGCGACACAGTTACAGTGAAGTATGCAGGCAATACCATCCGTCTTGCAGACAGCAACTACACAATTCGACAGGATAACTGCCAAATTCCAGGAATGGGTAAAATAACATTTGTAGGACAGAATTACTGTACCGGCGTAAGAAGTGTTGATGTAAAAGTTATTGGCAATTTAAATGAAGCTGCAATAGAAAATGTAAAAGATGCATATGATTACACAGGAGCCCAGATTACACCGGTTCCAAGAATTACACTCAATGGAAATGTACTGGTGAAAGACCGGGATTACACAGTAAGCTACGGAGATAATCTTCAGGCAGGAACCGGTGCAGGAAATATATCCATAGCACCAGTGACGGATGGATACTACATAGGCAGCAACAGCAAAGATTTTGATATTGTTTATAACCTAGACGACGCAGTAGTAACAGGCGTGAATGCCAACTACAAGTATACAGGAGCAGCGATTCGACCAAGCATTACCAGTCTTACGGTGAATGGAAAGACACTGCCGCCAAGTGCTTATACCGTAAGCTATGGAACCAATACACAGGCGGGAACGGGAACAATTGTAATCACAGGAAATAGTGCTTATGTAACAGGAAGCAAGACCATAACATTCCAGATTGATGGAATTAGTATTATGGATGCAACGGTCTTACTAGAAGGGCAAAGCGGAAATTATGTGACAGCCTATACAGGAGATGCAATACGACCTATCGTAACCGTTACTACAAGTGCAGGAACAACACTGGTACAAGATAGGGATTATACAGTATCCTACAGTGCTAATACTGCAGTAGGCACAGCCAGCGTAAGAGTGTTGGGAACAGGTAATTATTCAGGCGCTGTAGACCGTACATTTACCATCACCCAAAAGGATTTGGGAAGTGCAGATGTAGAGGCTATTGTGGCAGCGGCAGGATATGCAGGCGGACGTCCAGTAACGCCACAGATGACGGTAACCTATCGTGGCAGAACCTTAGTGGCAGGTGTTGATTACTCCTTTACAGTATCCAATAACACCAATGTGACAAGCAGTGCATATGTGACTTTTACCGGTCAGGGAAATTATACGGGAAGTAAAATTGTGAATTTCGAAGTAACCCAGACAGATCTGTCAAAGGGAATGGTGGTAGTGGATGCAACCTCTTCCTATTATACAGGTCAGGCAGCTTCTATTCAAATCCAGGTAAGATGTCCATTGGGAGATGGAGAATATTACACATTAGAAGAGGGTAAGGATTATGATGTAACCTATGGAACAGCAGTTGCAGATATGATCAAAGCAGGGGTATATCAGATTCAGATTACCGGAAAACAGAACTTTATTAATTCCTTAAATACAACCTATACCATTATGCCAAAATCTGTGGCCGCTCATGACGTGGAAGTGACAGTTTCTGATATGGATTACGCCGGACAGGCAGTATATCCTACCGTTCAGGTAAAGGATACGACCAGAAACGTGATACTTGCAGAAGGAACAGATTACAGCTTAAGCTACAGCAATAATATCTTATCAGCTTCAGCCAATCAGGATATGGCACCAACAGTTACCATCAATGGCCGTGGAAATTATGGAGAAACAATCCAGAAGACATTTAATATTGGAGAGACATTAACCGACCTGAAGGTAAATCTAACACAGGAAAAATACACGTATGATGGTCAGGAGCATAAGCCAGAGGCGATTGTAACAAATGATGGAAGAACCCTGGTGGAAGGCATTGACTATACATTGGAATATATGGATGATTGTGTAAACGCAGGAAGTAAAAGCGTTACTGTTCTAGGTATGGGACAATATTATGGAACCGTCACAGCAGGCTATACCATAGAAAAGAAGATTGCAAATCCGTCTAAGATACGGTTGGAACTGAATTTACCAACCAATGAACAGGATATATATCATGTAATATATAACGGAAGTCCTGTGACACCAGAGGTTACCGTGTATGATGATGAAATCAGCAGTAGTGTACCATTGCGTATTCAGGATTACGCAGTGACCTATCGAAATAACAATGTAGCTGGAACGGTACAAAGCATGGCATATGCAGTGGTTTCTTTGAAGGGCAATTATGCTGCAGGAGCAGATACCTATCGCATCGGTTTTATTATTGAAGAAAAAGATATCAGCGATTCCTTCCAGGTAACTCTGGATTCTTACCGTTATTTGTACACAGGAGAAGCGATTGTACCTGTAATTACAGTAACTGGTTTGGACAGTGGTCGCATCCTAAATCCAATAACCGATTATGATGTGATTCTTGAGGATAACATAAATGCAGGAAAGGCAACGGTGCGTATTGTCGGAAAAGGAAATTACAGTGGATCAGTAGAAACTAATTTTGCAATCTATGCATCTCTTGCAGGTGCCCAGGTGACCATTGATCCGCAATTCTATACAGGAAATGCAGTATATCCTCCAGTAAATGTAGTGTGTGGAGGAAATCAACTGATACAGGATGAGGATTATACCGTTGCATATTATTCCGATGATGATTATACTACTAGTGGATACGTTATTATAACACCGTTAAATTCTTATTATAGTGATTCCGCTACTGCTGGCTATTCCATTACGTTTGCGCCAGAGCTTTTGAAGGTGGACAATTATTTGGATACCTATACTTATTCAGGAGAAGCAATTATGCCTGAATTTAAGGTTACAGCTCCAGATGGCAGTGAGATTGCATATGATAAGACACAGGTAACCTATGCAGATGAAAATGGTACTGCAGACTGCACAGATATTGGCAGAATCACAGCATCGATTCCGGTTACACTGGCAGGACAAAATATAACATTAACAGCAGAATACACTATTATTCCAAGAAATATTAACACATGCCAGACCATACAGCTGGAGAACAACGCTTATACTGGCATTGCCTTAACACCTCCAGTGATTGTAAAGCACAATGGAAAAGAATTAGTGGAAAATGTAGCTTACACCGTAGCATATGGAAACAACACCAATCCTGGTGTGGCAGATGCTGTTGTAACTGGTATTGGAAATTATACAGGAACCAAAACACTGCATTATAGTATCGTATCTCCAGCAATGATTAACCTAAAAGCAACACCAGCTTCGGAATCAGCCATTACATTAAGTTGGTCTAAGAATCCACATATAAGTGGATATGAAATTTATAGTGGAGACTGCCGCACCTTATATGGACGTACCCCAGGAAATACGTATACAGTTGCAGGCTTGCAGACGGGAACAGAGTACCTGTTTAAAGTTCGTACCTATGTTATCGTAAATGGTGTAACCACATATGGTGATTTTAAAGCAGTCAGCAGTCTGACCAATGTGGCTAGTACATCCATTACCGTACGATCCATTTCCAGAGGAAGAGCCACTATTAACTGGAGTGCCTCTGCCAATGTAGCAGGATACGAGATATATCGCAGTACCACTGCAAATGGAACCTACAGCAAGATTGCAGTAATGCCAAGATCTGCTGGCGGATATACGGATTCAGGCCTAACCAGTGGAAATACATATTACTATAAGGTAAGAGCATATCAATCCGTTAATGGAAGCTATGTGTATGGTGCTTATTCACCTGGAGTTGCTATTACAGTGAAATAGGAATGTAATAACATGCAGGACAAAAACAGTAAATTTACAATTGGAGAGTTTACCTTTGAAACCTTCCACGAATATCGAGACGCTCAGGAGGATGTTAAGAAAATTCAGTGTATCGAACAACAGCTGGATGTTCAAGATCCCGAGGTTGCAGTGCGTCTGTACAATAATATCCGTTCTGGCAAAATTGTTTTCAAAAGTCCTATTGGAGATCAGTTTTTTGCCCATATTGCAGATATTGTGGCAGATAAATCTGTAGATTTGTTAGAAGATAAAGCAGTGGTAGAAGAGGCAGAAAGCCAGGTGAAATATCAGAAGATTCTTGGAATCGTCTGTATTGGCCTGGCTATTGCCTGTGCACTTTATTTTGGTATTGTAGAACTACAGGATATTATGGCCACCAGGAAACTTCAAAAGCTGCAGGAGCAGACCAATACCCAAAGTCAGGATGAGCAGCCGGCCCAAGAGAGTACACAACCATTACCAGAGGACACCGTGATAGACCCATCTACCTTAACCATTCTTCCGGAATATCAGGAACTTAAAAATGAAAACCAGGATTTGGTAGGATGGCTATCTATTGATGATACACAAATCAACTACCCAGTGGTTCAGAAGGAAAATGATAATGAGTATTATTTGAATCATAGCTTTGATGGAGCGGGAGATAATAATGGAACACTGTTTGTAGATTATCGGAGTGACATTGTGAATCCTACCAGCAACACGATTATTTACGGACACAACATGAAAAGCGGAATGATGTTTGGTACATTGAAGAATTATCTTGATGAAACGTTTTATCAAACCCATAAAACCATAAACTTCCATACGATTTATGAGAAGCGAACCTACCAGGTGGTGGCCGTTGGGTTGTCTAAGGTGGGATATCGAGATGACAACAGCTATAAATACTATGATTTTATCGATGCAGGAAATGAGGCGGAATTTTCGGCGTTTTTAGAAAATATTAAGAGTTTATCGGTATTTGGCACAGATTTAGACGTGACATACGAAGATAAATTGTTGACCTTGTCAACCTGCAATAGTTATACAGAGGATGGACGGTTATTTGTAGTAGCCAAACGAATAAATTAGTTGTATAATATACCATATATTGTATACGATACATGGAGATGTGATTATGAGACGAGGAACGAAAATCGGATGGTTATTGGTGGCGGTATCTATTGTGTTATCCGTATGGGTTATTGTAGGCGGAAGCTCAGATGCCAATCAGACCGTAGATAATGATTTTATTGTAAGTGATGATGGAACGCAGCTCATTCAATACATAGGGGATGGTGGAAGTGTTCATATTCCAGATGGGATTGTAAGTATTGACGCTGGTGTGTTTGGAGATAGCACCTCAGCAAGTCAGTCTATCACAGATGTGACAATGCCAGATACCGTTACTACCTTAGGCAGCGGTGTGTTTCAGGGATGTCAGCAAATGCAGAGTATTGGACTTAGCAGTAATTTGACAGCAATCCCCGCTAATACATTTCGTGAATGTGCAAGTCTAGAGAGTATTACAATTCCCGCAACGGTTACATCCATTGGAAGCAATGCATTTTATGGATGTGTCAGTCTTTCTTCAGTAAATATTCCGGCTGGCTGCAGTTCTGTTTCTTTGGATGCATTTGATGAATGTACAGAATTGGTGGCATTATCCGTAGGAGCTGGTAATAGCTATTATTCATCAGTGGATGGATGCTTGTATAATATTTCAGGAACAAGATTGTTGCTGGTTCCCAAGGGAAAAACTTCAGTAGATATTTCACCCCAGGCAACAACGATTGGTCAAGGAGCCTTTACAGGATGCAGTTATATGACATCTCTTAGTGTTCCAAGTGGTATTACTACAATCGAGGCAGATGCTTTTTCAGGCAGTGGGATTGCAACAATCACAATCGCATCTTCGGTTACAAGCATTGGAAATCAAAGCTCCTGGACGCCAGGAACTATATATGGTTACGCAGATACAGCAGCAGAGACCTATGCCAAGGATCATAGCATTCCTTTCATTGTAGTTGGTAATTCAGGCAATGGAGGCAGTGATGATGGTTCTGGAGATGCAGGTAACGGAGATGGATCTGGCGCAGGCGGAAGTGATGCCGGCTCAGGCTCAGGCGCAGGAGACGGAGCAGGAACCAATGGCGGTGATGGAACAGGTGTGCCAGGAACAGGAACGGATAGTACTGGCGCGGGAACTGCTGGTGATGGAGCAACAGCCGGTAATGGTACAGCAGGTACGCAGGTTCATGAGAAGGATGCTACCCCTACTACGGCAGATGGAATTGATGAAAGATATTTCCTATGCTTGGCAATTTTCTTAGGTGGAGTTGGTGTGATTTTATTTAGCAGAAAGAATAAGATGGTAATTCTTCAGAAGAAAAATGAAGAGAGAAAATAGATGATGATATTAATAATTGCCATATATACGTTATTGCAAATACTGTTACTGTATGTGTCCGAGCATCAGGAAAGTAAACGTTATTATGTTCCGGTGAAGGTGACATGCAGTATCAGCTTTGTAATGATTGGAATCGTATTTGCAGTCACTTCAGGAAATCAACCGTATTTTTATCGGCTGCTTCCATCTCTTTTATTGTGTCTTGCTGGCGATTTGTTTATGGGATTGTACAATCAGTTTCATCGAAAACGGTATATGCTTACAGGTTTATTGCTATTTTTAGGTGCACATGCAGGTTACATTTTCCTGCTGTATCAACGAAACCCTGTAATATCCGCCTGGACGATATCGCTTCCAGTCCTTGGAGTAGCAGCAATTCTGCTGCTTAGCGTACAGCTAAAGCTCCATTTTGGAAGACTCCGCCCGGCGGTTTTTATTTATTGTATTTTTGTGACAGAATTGTTGGCAAAAAGCACATACGATATGTATGTGCTTCAAAGCAAATCAACATTGGCATTTGGAATAGGTGGAATTCTTTTCTTCCTTTCAGATTTTTTGATCATATTCCTATACTTTTATCATTTTCGCCAAGGAAAGCATAAAGCATGGATTCATTACTTGAATCTGTTGACCTATTATTATGCTCTGTTGTGCTTTGCCTTCAGCATTTACTATCAATAGTCTATTTGTCTGATACCAGCTGTTTTACACTGGCTAGAGCCTTGGCAACCGGTGGGAGTGCAATAATTACCAGAGTGATGGCAGCTTCTGCACCGATATAGATTCCATTGTAGCACAGAGAGTATATAGCGCCATTGCTGAAACCATAGTCTCCAGCATAGGTTCCGAAGAAAATCCAGCCGGAAAGAAATGCGAAGAAATAGCGTCCCAAGATACCTGCAATGTAGCCCTTGATGAGACCGTGCTTGGCATTGTGGAATAGTCCGGATAATCCTAATGCGCCAAAAGCGAAGATGTAATCAACCAATAGCTGTGGAATGCTTAAAATATAGGGATCGATTACCAATTGGAGAATACCGTAGGCAATTGCTGCTGTAATTCCGCCACCTAACCCATACCAATATCCAACAAGGCAGATGAACAGCATGGACAGTAAGGTAACAGATCCGCCCATTGGGAAATGAACCAATTTAATAAAGGAACAAACAGTGGCTAAGGCAATGGCCATTGCGGAAAATGCAAGCTGTTTTGCGGACAGCTTTTTTTTGCCCCCAAATAAAGCGCAGCCAATAAGCAGAATTACAATAAGAGCAATTACTAAAGCGGTATAGCCTGCAGTGGTTAAATTGTAAGTTGTGTCGCCCCATTCATCCATCATGGGAGTTGCAAAAAATGACATAAAAAAATCTCCTTTCGTAATGATTGCCAGGAGAATCTTGTAACGCTTCCTTACGCTGGTGTTAACCAGTTCAAGTTATAAGGGTCGATGCACATGCATCTCTCAGCCAAAGGGCACCCCTAGCAATATGTTAAATTGTAGTTGTTGAAGAATTTGTTCAACGACTTAAAGTATAGCGGTCTTGAGATATTTGTCAAGGGGGTAAGATAAAAAATGCAATGTTTTATATAAAAGAATACACATACAAGTAGAAAAAGGATATAATGGTAGGAAATGCAATTGATATGAACAAGGAGTGAATGAAAATGGTTACCTTACTATCGAGACTATTGATCAAGAATCATGATGAATATACGGATGGAAAAGTGCGAAATGCCTATGGTGTTTTGTGCGGTGTGATTGGCATTATGCTCAATGTATTTCTGTTTTTGGGGAAATTTATTGCAGGAACGATTAGCAGTTCTATTGCAGTAACAGCAGATGCATTTAATAACTTATCAGATGCAGGGTCATCCTTGATTACACTGCTGGGATTCAAAATGGCATCTGCCAAGCCGGACCCACAGCATCCCTTTGGCCATGGAAGAATGGAATATCTTTCTGGATTGGTTGTAGCAGCAATTATTATTCTTATGGGATTTGAATTGCTTCGAGATTCTGTTGATAAGATCATTCATCCACAGGAAACGCAATTTAGTGTGCTTGTGGTGGGAATTCTAATCGTATCTATTTTAGTAAAGATATATATGTGTACATATAACATGAAAATTGGAGATAAAATTCATTCTCCAGCAATGAGAGCTACCGGAACAGACAGCTTGAGTGATTCAATTGCAACCTTTGTCGTATTGATTTCCATGTTTGTAAGTAAATATACAGGATATAATGTAGATGGGTTTTGTGGAGTAATTGTGGCATTGTTTATCTTGTATGCAGGAATATCTGCTGCAAAGGATACCATTGATCCATTACTGGGACAGCCACCAGAACCAGAATTTGTAGAAGCGGTGACAAAAATTGTTTTGTCTCAGCAGGGAATTATTGGCATACATGACATGGTTGTTCATAACTATGGTCCAGGTCGTGTTATGGTAAGCCTTCATGCAGAAGTACCGGCAGAGACAAGCATTTTGGATTCTCATGACATTATTGACAACACAGAAGGAATCATTAAAAAGGAATTGAACTGCGAAGCAGTCATTCATATGGACCCGGTGATTACAGATGATCCGAAGGTTCTTAAGCTTAAGCAGCAGATAAAAAGTCTGGTGGCGGAGTATGATTCGCAGATTACAACCCACGATTTTCGCGTGGTATTTGGGAATTCTCATACCAATCTCTTATTTGATGTGGTGGTTCCTTTCTCCTACAAGAAGACAGATCGTGAGATACAAGATGAATTACAGAAGTTGGTAATGGAAAAAATTGGTAAAGAATATTTTATCGTGATTAACGTAGATAAGGTATATGTATCATCATTATAGGATCGAAATGATCGTGTAGACAATAAGAAGAAGCAGACCCCTATGGAGCCTGCTTCTTTTTCTGTTTTATTGAAAATTATTCTGCCGTATCCTGGGTAGAATCCGACGGGGTGTCTTGAGCACCCTCTTCGTAATTTGGATCGAATACGGTATATTCATTGGAGGTTCTAAAAATAGTATCACTAGAGCCTAGCTGGTTTACTACAATGGTATCACCATTAACTACATTGCTGGCCTTAATGGTAAGACACTGGCCGCTTTGATAAGTGGTATTTACCTTCTCTCCATTAACATACACTTTGCTCCATTTTGTGAAGTTCTGACCATATATATGAAGCTCACCGTTAAACAGATAAGCCTTATCTGTGATAATATCCTTAGAACCCATGATTAAATTAGAAGCAGGATACAGGTCCGTTCCACCATAAGCATAACGTTTTCCATATAATAAATCATACTGAAGCATTTCCATATTGCTCCGATATGTGCTGTCGGATGCAGTAATTCCTTTTGCCTTTTCACTTTGATGGAAGGCGTTCATAGTTCCATTGTGAATGCCCAGCCGGTCCAAATACTCACTGACTAATTGATAGGAAGTAAGATCTTCATCCTCCTTGCTCATACCAAAGTTGTTCCAGGTCACGTACTTTGTTTGGTATAAATCACCGGTGGCAACCTCGTCTTCGGTAAGACCTAGGGTTGGAAGGTGATCACCAAAGAAAATAACGAGAGTATCTTCGCCACGAGCGTCTAAAGCAGCAGTGTAGTCCCGCATAAACTGATCAACGTTGTGAATCATATTAATATAATATTCCCACTGATTTGTCTTGGCTTCGTCCTTGCCGTCACAGGTGACTTGAATTGCAGGATTCTCAATAATCTTTTCGGTAGGATAATCTCCATGACCTTCCACAGTAATGGTATATACAAAGTCGGGATCCGTAGTAAGATCCATAGAGTCAACAGTGGACTGGATAAGAATATTATCCGTTGGCCAGGAACCAAGAGGTGTATACTCTGTGATATCCAGCATTTCCTTACAGGTGAAGGTGGTAAATTGCATCATCGAGAAAGCATTGGCGCGGCTATAAAAATTACCACCATTGTTGTGAATAACATGAGACTGATAACCAATGGTTCCCAAATCACCAGCATAGCTTTCACAGTCAGTCTTTTTTAGAATGGTTTTTTGCGGGTATTCTCCAGGTCCAAAGAATTGGCAGGACATACCAGTAAGCATCTCAAATTCTGTATTACAGGTGCCGGCTCCTACGACAGGAACTGTAAGGTGCCCTGCAGAGAACTCTGACTCTAATTCGTGAAAATATGGAGTAGGATCCTCCGATGTGTGAATGAAATCAGATTCTTCTACATCATAGAAGGATTCCAATAAAACAACAATGATATTAGGCTTTTCATCATCTGCCAAGGTGGTTTCTTTTGCATCCTCGCCATTTATAATGGCCTGAATGCTTTCGTCAGAGTAGCCAGAAGGCTGGGACATACCTCGGTCCAGCATACTGGTGGTAAAACCGTAAACGTATCCGTAATCCAAATATCCCTGTGCCAGATTACCAAAATAGGAAGAAAGTACACCGGTTTCCTGAAGACCATTGGTAACGGGAGCAATAGAACCAAAAGCAAGGACAATTAGAATCAAGCGAATCCAAAAGGGAACCCGTGTGGGCTGTTTCTTACCCTTAAAAAACAGCCGCAGCATCAACAGCGCATATATGGCAATTGCTACCACTGCAATGGCGGCCTGATTTGCTGTAAAATAATTTGTGTTTTGCATGGTAAGAAGATCTCCTACCATATTAATATCTGTAAAACCAAATGGCGTAACACGATTAATTAAAATAATACAGTTGACAATACCAAGCATTACCCAGAGGGCACTGATGACCATTCGTAGAAAGGTCTGGCGGCTCATTAAAAATACAAGAGAATATACTACAAAAATCAGGTAACTATTATATAGATAAGCTCCGGTATGATTGGTAACGAAGTCGCAGGCCTCTATAAAAGAGTGCCGGGACATCCATTCCATGGTAAAGCACATAGCTAAGGATAATGGAATGTGCATAAGCAGTGCATGCTTATTGCAGGCGGTAGTAAATTTTTGCCAGCGTTTGGATTCGTTCATTCTGGTGACGAATCTAGGTGTGGGAATTTTGGATTTTATCATTGCTGTTTTTTCACGCAAAAACCCAAAGATCTCCTTTATTTTATTAAAAACTTTATTCATGTTGTCCTCCTAGGTACTACAAGTAGAAAAATTGGCATACATACAAAATGCCCATAGAAACAATCGATTCCTATCATAACAATAAAATAAGTCCAAAACGTGAAAAACACCTTTGGTATCATCCAAAAAGCAAGACAGAAGTAAAAAAGAGTGGTAAAATAAGATGGTTCTTATTTTACAAATTTATTAATAGCGTCTTCTAGATCCTTGAGACACTGTTCATCACCGGTTTCTACTGCATCAACCACACAGTGTTTAATGTGGTCTTCAAGAATTAATTTGCCAATATTATTAATCGCAGAACGTACGGCTGCAATCTGAATTAGAACTTCACTACAGTCCCGTCCATCCTCTACCATATTTCTTACAGACTCCATATGTCCGATGGCACGGTTCATTCGATTAATAACAGCCCGGGTATTTTCATGATGATGTTCATGGGGATGCGTATGGGAATGGTCGTGAGGGTGAGAATGTGCAGAGGATTCCGTTGCGTTGCCTTCATTTATAATAACGTCAGTTGTTGATTGATTCAAAATACACCTCCAAAAGATATGCGGAAATTATACCATTGTTTTCGGGGGTTTGCAAGAAATGAGAAAGAGGAATAAAACATGTTAATTACACAGCTTCAGGTACATTGGATATGGTTTGCAGTTCTGTCTGCATTCCTTGCAGGAATTACTGGTGTTTTGGCAAAGGTAGGTCTTAAAAAGATGGATTCTACATTGGCGACTGCACTTCGAACGATTATCATTCTTGGATTTTGCTGGATGTTTGTATGCTCTAAGGGGGCGCAGGGACAGATTTATGCCATTGACCAGCGAACCTGGATATTCCTGATTCTGTCAGGCCTGGCAACAGGAGGCTCCTGGCTATGTTATTTTAAGGCACTTCAAGTTGCCAATGTGAATAAGGTTGCTCCCATTGATAAACTTAGTACGGTACTTACCATGCTGCTTGCATTGGTGATTCTAGGAGAAAGTCTCACAAGAAATAAAATCATTTCTATGATTCTTATTACAGTGGGTATTTTGCTGATGACCATTCATTCTAGATCTGAGGGACGAAAAGGACAAAGCGGATGGTGGATCTATGCGGTATTGTCAGCAGTATTTGCCAGCCTGACAGCAATCCTTGGAAAAATTGGAATGGAGCATGTAGATTCCGATTTAGGTACAGCAATTCGTACCGCAGTGGTTCTGGTTATGGCCTGGATTATGGTCTTTGTTACCAAGCATAGTAAGGAATTGAAAAGTGTGACGTTATACCATACCGTCTTTATTTTACTTTCGGGAATTACCACAGGCTTATCCTGGATCTGCTATTATCGCGCACTCCAGTTGGGGGAAGCCAGTGTGGTAGTGCCTATAGACAAGCTGAGTATTGTAATTACCATCTTATTCTCTAGACTGGCATTAAAGGAGCGATTATCCAATAAAGCATTGCTGGGTCTTATCATTCTTGTGGCCGGTACTATATTATTAGTTGTATAGGAGTATTCTATGAAATTATCATTTCGACAAAAAGGAATTAGTAAAGAAATAAAAAAGAAAATAGAAATTCTTGCAGGAACCTTTCTTGCAGCCGTTATTTTCTTCTCAATTGTGTTAAATTATCAAGGAGAAGGAAAGGTGACAGCAATGGAAGAGCCTACGCTGCCTACAGTAACGATGGAAGCGCTGGGAATGACAATGAATGAACTTCATGGATACGTTACCAAGATGGACGCCTGCTATATGCGTGATGCAGTGGTGCCGTTAGACAGTGACAGAAAGCTGCCGATCAAGGTCAAAACCTATGGGTATGATGTGGACAGTATCTCCTATGAAATACGCAGCATGGATACAGAACGTAAGATTGCTGAGACTCAGGTGACGGATTATGTGGAGACCAAGGATACCATTACCAAGACGCTTCAAATTGAAAATCTGGTGGAGCAGGGAGAAGAATACCTGTTTATTCTTACCATAAAGAGTGGAAGCCAATCCATTTATTATTATACGAGAATTATGCAGCCCTCGGCATGTAATGAGCAGGAATGTCTGGATTTTGCAATGGATTTCCACAATACAGCCCTTAGTGAGGATGCCAGCAGTTTATCCTCTTATCTTGAAACATCTGCAGATGAAGATATGAACACACTGTCAAATGTAACGATTCGATCTTCTCTGTCGCAAGTGGGCTGGGCAGGATTTCAAGGAAGCCAGGTGGCTGAGCCAGTAGTGGAATTGAAGGACATTAACAGCACCTATACATCCATTGTCCTATATTACCAAATGCAGCAGACACAGGATAGTGGAGCTGTAACATATTATAATGTAGAAGAGTATTTTAAAGTACGGTACACAGCAGACCGTATGTATTTATTAGACTATTCCAGAAGTATGGAAGAGATTATGAACGGCAGACATATTTCCATTAATAGCAATGTGCTGGACTTGGGAATCATTGGGGCAGATTTTGAATATTTGTCTAATGAAACAGGCACCATTGTCAGCTTTGTTCAAGCTGGGGAATTGTATGAATATAATCAGAATACAAGACAGTTAACCAGGGTATTTAGTTTTATGGGAGAAGCGGTGAATGATACCCGGGCATATTATCCAGAGCACAACATTGTTATCTTAAATATTGATGAAAGTGGAACCATGGACTTTGTTGTATATGGATATATGAATGCAGGGGAGCATGAGGGAGAATGTGGTATCAATCTATACCATTATGATAGCGAGACAGGGCATGCAACAGAACAGGCATTTATTACCAGCACCAAATCTTACCAGATCTTAAATGCAAACTTTAGCAGTCTTTTATATGAAAACAGTGAGGACGATTTCTATATTATGGTTGGAGGAACGCTGTTAAAGGTGGATTTAGATACTCTGGCAACGCAGGAGCTCCTTACAGGTATGGCAGATGACCAGTATGCAGTGTCTAAATCAGGCAGATATATTGCATGGATTGATCAGGAGAAAATGTCAGATGAAATTCAAATTATGGATTTGGAGACCAATACTACACGTACGATTACTGCAGAAGCGGGAGAGAAGCTGAAACCACTGGCATTTATGGATGAGGATTTTGTGTATGGAATTGCCAGAGAAACAGATATTGCAAAAGATGCTGCGGGAACTACCATATATCCAATGTATCGGGTTTTCATTACAGATATCGGTGGTGAAGAATATACTGTATTAAAAGAGTATCAAAAAAGTGGATACTATGTGACCGAGGTACGGCATGAGGATTATACGCTGTATCTTACCCAGGTAACAAAAGAAGGAGATAGTTATGTGGCGGCTGCAGGAGATACCATTAAGAATAGTGCCGGTGCTAAAAATAAAGCAGTGCTTGTTGCAAAAACGATAGATTCATCCAAGGGACAGATAACAACCGTAACCATGGCTGAGCCAGGCGAAGAAGCATTGGCCAAGCTGTCCTATAAGCTTAGTGGAATGATTACTGCAGATACGGCAAAGAACATTAGCATTAATGTATCCGATGAAGAAGATAAATATTTTGTTTATGTAGGAAGCCGGGTAATCCTTGCTACGCAGGATGTTCAACAGGCGATTAATCAGGCAGATACAGAGATGGGAATTGTTGTAAATAATAAGCAGCAGTATATATGGAAACGGGGAAGAAAAGCGTACCAGAATCCATTTACAGGATTATCCGTTAGCGGTCAGGATAGTGGAGCCAGCTCATCAGCACAGTGCATTAGTGCCATACTGGTACGAGAGGGAGAGAATATGGAGGTTCATACACTTCTAGAGCAAGGTGGAACACCACTCTCTATCCTGCAGAACACCTTAAAGGATGCAACCGTCTTAGATTTGACAGGATGTAACCTGACCCAGGTTCTCTATTATGTGAGCCAGGGTAACCCAGTATACGCCCTAACAGATAACAACCAGGCAGTATTAATTATAGGATATGATTCTGCCAACGCAACTCTGTACAATCCAGTGACCAAATCCATCTATAAGGTAGGTCTTGTAGACGGTACAAATATGTTCAGCAATGCTGGAAATGTATTTATCAGCTACATGAAATAGAAAAACCCAGCGGGCTTCAAGAAATAGTCTTGAAGCCCGCTGGGTTTTTCGGCGGCTTACCCTACTGCTCTTTCTGTGCAGCCTTATACTTACTAACCAGACGTTCAATCCGGTCATAAGGATCTAACAGACTGCTAATGGAGCAATCATGATTTAGCGTATCAACAATATAAGCAATATACTTGCTCATATCACAATTAATATAATAATCTCTGCTTAACAACTCCGGTGTTTGATAAGTCAGATTGGTGGTAACGACACGATAAATAATTCCGTCTGCAACAGCTTTGTCGAATTTATCCAGACCGCTGGTAAATAATCCAAAGGTGGCAACAACAAATATACGATTTGCTTTTCTCTTCTTTAATTCTGTAGCAACATCAATCATGCTTTCGCCAGAAGAAATCATATCATCTACAATAATAACGTCCTTGCCTTCTACAGAAGTACCCAGAAACTCATGAGCAACAATAGGATTACGACCGTCCACAATGGTGCTGTAATCTCTTCTCTTGTAGAACATACCCATATCCACACCTAAAACACCGGCCATATAAACAGCACGACTGGTGCCACCTTCGTCTGGGCTGATGATCATCAGGTGATCATTATCAATATGCAGATCCTTTACATGCTTGCAGATATGCTTGATAAACTGATAAGCAGGCTGAACGGTTTCAAAGCCATGAAGGGGAATGGCGTTTTGAACACGAGGATCGTGGGCATCAAAGGTAATGATGTTGTCTACACCCATAGACATTAATTCCTGTAATGCAATGGCACAGTCCAAAGATTCTCTGGAAGAGCGCTTGTGCTGACGGCTTTCATATAAGAATGGAATAATAACGGTAATCCGTTTTGCCTTTCCTCCCACAGCAGCAATAATACGCTTTAAGTCAGCATAGTGATCATCTGGTGACATGTGATTTGTATGACCACAGAGAGAGTAGGTGAGACTGTAGTTGGTAACATCTACCATAATATACAGATCCAAACCACGGACAGATTGCAGGATGGTTCCCTTGGCTTCTCCTGAACCAAATCTAGGTACCGCAGATTTGATTAAGTAGGAATCACTCATGTAGCCAGCTAAAGTGATTTTGTCCAGGTGATCATTGTTACGGTCAGCTCTCCAGGATACCAGATAGTTATTTACCTTTTCTCCTAATTCTTTGCAGCTCTCAAGTGGGATAACCCCCAAGGAACCTACAGGTGCAGCAGTTTCTAACAGTCTTTCATCGTTTGGCATGAAATTCTCCTCCATAGAATAATTATTTATTGTTTTTAAATTTTTTGGCGATGCGGATATCATCTCCAAAAAGTTTTATTAACTTGTAATTACTGGTAATTCTGGAAAAAGTTCTTTCGGAATATATTTCCGCAATTTGTTTTAAGGATAAATTGGTAGAGACGATAGTGGATCGTCCTCGAAGTAATCGCTCATTTAGACATTGAAAGAGCTGGGAGGTAGTAAAAGAATTAGCAAATTCTGTTCCCAGGTCATCAATAATCAATAAATCACAATTGAAAATATTTTCATTTGCCTCTAGGGCATCCTCATTTTTATCAAAGACATTCTTTTCAAAAATATCGAATAATTGGAAGGCTGTAAAATAGATGACAGAATAACTTTCATCTAATAAAGCCTTGGCGATGCAGTTGGATAAAAAGGTTTTACCAGTGCCGGTGTCGCCATACAAAAATAGATTACCACCTTTTTCTCCAAAATTGTGAACAAAAGATTTTGCATCTGCTACCGCTCTTTGGGCATTTTCCAAAGAAGTACGCCCGGTGACCGAATCGGTTACTTTAGAAGAATAATATTCATAGGAAAATGTGGAAAAGTTCTCCTTTTGCAAAATATCTGCAATATTTGATTGGGTATATACCATATTAATGGCTGCCTGCTTAAAGCAATGACAACGCTTTCCATTGATATAACCTGTGTCATGGCAATCTGGGCAGCTATAGTCTGGCTCCAAATAATCCAGAGCGTATCCACCATCCGTAAGAAGCTGTTCTTTCTGTTGAAGAAGCCGGTGCAAATCATTCTTTAAGGCTTCGGCTCTTGTGACATCTCCGGTAAGCTGGCTTCGAACAGAGGCTACAGAAACAGAGGCAATCTGATCATCAATGGATTTTAGCTGGGGAAGGGAATGGTAAACCTCTTCCTTTCGTTGTTCTGTCAGAAATTGATTGCGAAACTGTTTATCATTATACGTACGCATCAAGGCATCGTACTGGGAATTTGTTAAGGCCATATCATATCCTTTCTAGTATCATTGCAAGTTTTATTTCAGCAATTTGGTTTCCAAATCCTCGTAATCATTGTTCCGCTGGGTAAAATTAATAAAGCGATTATTTCCACTAGGAATCTTTTTTGTGGATTTGTTCGAGGCACTTCTTGCCTGATCCATTTTAGCAATATCTTCTAAATGATGAATGGAGGCCTTGTGCCAATTGGTAAGGATACTGTCTGTATATTCAAAGGATGGTTTTTGAATCGATAGAATGGTACGTTTACATGCTTCCGTAATAATATCTAAAGCAAAACCATACTCGTTGGTCCATTTTTCTATGTAATCTGTTTCTGTTTCAATTAAATTTCGTCCGGAAATACCAAGAGCTTTCATTACGCCATAATAGGCTTGACTGTGGATGCTTGCAGCTTTTTTTGCATCTTCTACCGTGCGGACATTGCTGTCGGCCCAACCAATCGCAACCTTCTCCATGTAACGAATATTTTTGTGTCCCTTTTCAATACAGTATTCCACAAGATATTCAATTAAATCCGTAGAAAAATGCATTTGATCGTACCAGTAGAGAATCATATTGGTGTCGCTCATGCTTAAGGGACGACCCAGATATGTCTGGGTAATAAACAGCAATTCTTTGATGTCTTCGTTTTCTTTGAATTTTGCCAACTCGTCTGCAGAGTATTCTCCATGCTTGTCCAGTGGAATCACGGTAGTGATTGGAGCTGACAAATCTGTGTTGGCAGTATCTTTATCTGCAGAAACAGAGTCTACGACACAGATTCCGGTCAGATGCCTGTTCTGATCATATTCCAGGTGAAGGAGATGAAGCTTTTCCCAATATTTTAGGGCGCGCTGAATGTCCTTCTCTGTATGATCCAGCACATCAGCCATTGCGGAAAGAGAAAAATCCCGATCCTCCTGTCCCAGACAGCGAAGAAGATATAAGTAAATCTTCACATACTCGCCGTTAGCATCCTTCATATATTCATCTATAAATGCATTGGAAACACAAGTAACCTGTTTCACGTTACTTGTATGCAATGAAATATTTGCCATTTAAAAATCCCTCTTTTCTTAACCTGAAGAGATTATAGCATATGAAAATAAGATTGAGAAGGAATTTTTTACCGCAAACCCTTGATATTAAAGGGGTTAGACAAATTGTGGATAGTGTGGATAAGTGCCATAAAAGCCTAAAAATCGTCAAAAAAAATCCACAATTCACTGAGAATAAATCAACAATGAAATTGTGGATAATGTGGATAACTAACTGTTTAACAGTTTTTCACCAATGTCTACCACATTTCCGGCGCCCATAGTTATCAACAGGTCACCGTTCATACAATTTTTTTTCAAATAGGTTTCGATTTCCTCAAAATTGGGGTAATAATAGCATTCACAGCCCAGGGCATCCAAATCTTTTTTAATATCCATAGAGCTTACCCCATAAATATCCTGCTCTCTGGCTGCATAAATATCGGCAAGAACTACAATATCTGCTGCAGATAAAGCTTTGGCAAATTCTGGAAGAAAAGCCTTCGTTCTGGTATAGGTGTGAGGCTGAAATACACAGATAATCCGTTTATGTGGGTAGTTATGTGCTGCGGCTAAGGATGCAGCAATTTCCGTAGGGTGGTGTGCATAGTCATCAATTACCGTAGCACCCTGGAAGGTTCCCTTATATTGGAATCGACGGTCAGCACCACCAAAGGCCAGCAGACCTTTTTGTATCTGCTCATAGGGAATATTCATTTCACGACACAATGCGATAGCAGATAAAGCATTTCCTACATTATGTCTTCCAGGAACATGTAAGGTTACTACAGGCAGCGCCTGCCCGCAAAAGCATGGAGTAAAGCTGGCACAGCCGGTTTCGTTGTAAGTAATATCCATAGGATAGTAATCATTGGACGTGTCAAATCCAAAGGTAATAATTTTACAGGTGATTTCTCTGGTAAGGTCTGTAACCTGTTCGATATCTCCATTGATAATCAGTGCCCCGTCGCTTGCTGTATTTCCGGCAAATTGATGAAAGGAATTGCGAATATCATTTAAATCTTTGAAAAAATCTAAGTGCTCTGCTTCTACATTAAGAATCACACTATAGCGTGGAAAGAAATGTAGGAAGCTGTTGGTATATTCACAAGCCTCTGTAATAAATAAATCAGAATCACCCACGTGAACATTGCTTCCAATGGCCTTTAGAATTCCACCTACAGAAATGGTGGGGTCCTCTGTACCTGCAAGAAGAATTTGACTAATCATTGAGGTGGTAGTGGTCTTACCATGGGTACCGCTGACTGCAATAGAGCGGCGATAGTTATCCATAATCTGACCCAGAAGTTCCGCCCGTGTCAGCATAGGAATGCCCATGGATTTCACTTGAACAAATTCAGGGTTATCTGGATGGATTGCAGCAGTATATACTACCAGCTGAATCCTGTCATTAATATTAGAAGCCTGCTGTGGATAAGAAATATTAGCACCCATTGCAGATAGGTGATGCGTTAACGTGGATTCTTTGTTATCTGAACCGGATATTGCAAAACCTTCCCGAAGTAAAATTTCGGCAAGACCGCTCATACTAATTCCACCAATTCCAATAAAATGAATGTGCATGGGTTGTTTAAAATTAATTTTGTACATGTATTTTACCTGTCCAATCTGAATATTTTAATAAAAAGTATTTTCTTTTTCTATTATATCTGTTCTATTGGATTTTGCAATTCTAAGATGTGACGGATTCCTGGTGGAAAATCACGAAAACAGCCACAATCAATCAAAATTGTACAAAATGTTCAAAGGTTTCGACAAAATTAAAAGAATTTTATGAAAATTATTGCAGAGAAATCTGTCAATATGATATACTTTATCCAGATAAAGATATATGTAGAACAAGTTACATATAATTTATGTAGAGCGAGTCCTGTGATAGACATAACAGGGGGAGTTACGAAAGACGTGAGTGAGGTGACAGGTATGGTAAGAAAGGAAATGATAGCCATGTTGTTGGCTGGAGGTCAGGGCAGCAGGCTAGGAGTGTTGACCTCGGATGTTGCAAAACCTGCAGTATCCTTTGGGGGAAAGTATCGAATTATTGATTTTCCGCTGAGCAATTGTATTAATTCAGGGATTGATACGGTGGGAGTATTAACCCAGTATCAGCCCTTGGTGTTAAATACACATATTGGAATTGGAATTCCATGGGATTTAGACCGCAACAATGGCGGGGTGACAGTATTACCACCATATGAGAAGAGCGACACCAGTGAATGGTATTCAGGAACGGCAAACGCAATCTATCAAAATATGAGATATATGGAGAATTATGATCCAGAATACGTATTGATTCTGTCAGGAGATCATATTTATAAGATGGATTATGAGGCTATGTTGGACTTCCACAAGCAGAATCATGCGGATGTTACAATAGCAGCACTTCCAGTACCATTAGAGGAGGCTAGTCGATTTGGTATTGTAGTAACGGATGAAGAGAAACAGATTGTGGAATTTGAAGAGAAACCAGAGCATCCTAGAAGTAATCTGGCATCTATGGGAATCTATATTTTTAGCTGGAAGGTGCTGAAGGAAGCACTTCTTGCTATGAAAGATCAAAGCAATTGTGATTTTGGTAAGCATATTATTCCTTACTGCCATGATAAACAGCAGCGATTATTTGCATATGAGTTCAATGGCTACTGGAAGGATGTTGGTACTTTAGGATCGTATTGGGAAGCTAATATGGAACTGATTGACCTTATACCGGAATTTAATTTGTATGAGGAATTTTGGAAGATTTACACCAAGCAGGATATGATTGAACCTCAGTTTATCGGGGCAGATGCACAGATTGACAAATCTATTATTGGTGCAGGTGCACAAATCGATGGCGAGGTACATAATTCCGTACTAAGTGCAGGTGTTGTGGTGGAAGAAGGTGCCATTGTCCGCAATTCCATTATTATGAAGAACACCAGAATTGCTAAGGGAACCGTAATAGATAAGGCAATTATTGCTGAGAACTGCACCGTAGGAAGTGATACTCAAATCGGTGTTGGGGAAGAAGCAGAAAGCAAGCTGAATGCAAGTATTTATTCCTTTGGACTGGTAGTTGTTGGGGAGAACTCAGAGATTCCATCCAATGTAAAAATCGGTAAAAATACAGCGATTAAGGGCGTGACAGTAGCTGCAGATTATCCAGGCGGCACATTAGAGTCAGGCGGATATATCATTAAGGCAGGTGAAAAACAATGAAGGCGTTAGGAATTATATTAGCAGGTGGCAACAGCAGCAAGATGCAGAATCTGTCAGATAAGCGTGCAATCTCAGCAATGCCTGTAGGGGGAAGCTATCGAAGCATTGATTTTGTATTAAGTAATATGACCAATTCGCATATTCAGACCGTGGCGGTACTAAGTCAGTATAATGCGCGTTCCCTGAATGAGCACTTAAATTCATCTAAATGGTGGAATTTTGGAAGAAAGCAGGGAGGACTGTTTCTATTTACTCCAACGGTTACAGCAGATAACAGCTGGTGGTATCGTGGTACAGCAGATGCAATGTGGCAAAATCTTGAGTTCTTAAAGAAGCGTCATGAGCCATATGTTGTAATTGCCAGTGGAGACAGTATCTATAAGCTGGACTTCAATAAGGTGTTAGATTATCATATTGAGAAGCAGTCAGATATTACCGTAGTATGTGCTAAGACGCCCCAGAAGGATGATGTCCGTAGATTCGGCGTGGTACAGATGGATGGAGAAGGTCTGATTACAGATTTTGATGAGAAACCAATGGCTGCAAAATCAGACATTGTATCTACAGGGATATATGTAATCCGTAGGAGAGCTTTGATTGAATTATTAGAGCAGTGTAATAAGGAGGGAAGATATAATTTCGTAACAGATATCCTGATTCGTTATAAGGGAATGAAGAAGATTTATGGATATCTTATGGATAGTTATTGGAGTAATATCGCTACTGTAGATGCTTACTACAACACCAATATGGACTTTCTGAAGGCCGAGGTACGACAGCATTTCTTTAAGGAAGAACCGCCCATTTATTCTAAGGCATATGACCTTCCTCCTGCGAAATATAACGTAGGTTCACAGGTGACCAATAGTCTCGTTGCTTCAGGATGCATTGTAAATAGTAAGGTGGAGAATTCGGTATTATTTAAAAAAGTATATGTAGGGAATAACAGTGTGATTAAGAATTCTGTCATTCTGACAGGTGCATATATCGGAGATAATGTGGTTGTGGAGAATTGTGTAGTAGAAAGTCACGAGACACTGGTTAGTGGTACAAGCTACAGAGGAGAAAATGGAATTAAGATTGTTGCAGAGAACAATAATCGCTATGGTGTATAGTTAGGAGCTTTCGCAGGAAAGACTGTAAAAAGGGGGATATAGCAAGATGCAGATTACAGATATTCGGATACGAAAAATCGAAAAGGAAGGCAAGATGAAAGCCGTCGTATCCATTACGATTGATGAGGAATTTGTAGTGCATGATATTAAGATTATTGAAGGGGAAAAGGGGATGTTCATCGCAATGCCAAGCCGTAAGGCAACCGATGGAGAATATAAGGATATTGCACATCCTATAAAATCCTCTACAAGAGAGGAATTGCAGAATCTGATTCTTAGAAAATATGAAGAAGAGATTGCAAAAGAAGAGTCATAAGCATACAGGTCATATACAACAGGAGAGGGAGGAATCCGAGATATGGATTCTTCCCTCTCCTGTTGTATTAGTGATAATTTTTCTGCAGCTGTTCATTCATATATGTGCTGTTACAGCAGGGAATCAACTTCACCTGGTGGGCAGCCGCCGCCAGTAGATAGACAGAACCTCGGGTCAAGCCCCAATGCTGTAATAACGTGTTGGTATTCAACTTCACATACTGGATATTCTCATAAGGGAGAATGGTAATATTCCTTCCAAAATATCCGGTGGCTGTGACTAGTGCCTGAGCACTAAAGCAGGTTCCAGCGGTAATATAATCCAGCCAGCAAAGCGTGATCGAACATCCAATGAGTGCCAAATCAGCAATCAGACTCATCCACCAGTGAATGTCCGGTAGCGCTATTGCTAGTGCAACGGATGGAAGTATTACCACAAGGCTCCAAATACAAATCTTTACCAGCTTATTCTTCCATACTGCTTTGGGTTGGGGTTGAATCTCGTTCATTCTCGTCTGAGAGAATTCTGGAAGCAGAAGATTTAGATGTTCTTGTAACTGTTTTCGATTGCATGCCAGAATAATGTAAGAACCAGCTTCATTTTCCTGGTCGCCCATTCCTACATTTACCACCTCTAGCATATAACGCTTCATCAGGCGGGAGATGAAGGTCTGGTGAATAATCACGCTACTGATTTTAGATACCGGGATGGTAAAGTCCTGGGTGCGAAGCAGTCCGTAGTGAACATGTAGTTTGTCTCCTTTTCGAGCAACTCGAAAACCATAGTAGGTGATAAAACCACCAAAGAGACTCTTGATGCAGCTTCCGATGATAAAGATAATTACAATCAGCTGAGAGAGAATTCCTACCGTCCCTCCAGAGAAGGAATCGCGGAATTCAGTAAATGCAGCAGCCACACCGGTAATACAGCCAATAAGTATCATGATGGTTGAGATGTTAATAGAACAAAGGCCATGCATGAAAATATCTGAGGCAGTAGCAACAATGTCATATTCATTCTGGGGAAGTGACGGTGTGCTATTTGGCGGAACAGTTGTAGTTGCCGTGGTTGCAGTTATCTTAGAATTCTGCTGTGTAGACGAAGCGTGTATTTCACCTGGATTTTGCATTTGATTAATATAGGTAAGAAGCTGTGAGCGAAGAGCAATCGCATCTTTCTTACGCAACACAATCTTAATATCAGTCTCATTGGCAGTAGATAAACTATTGGTATCTAGCTTCACCTTGCAGGTGCCAATTATTTTCTCAAATAGATTCTGCTCGGTATTTACATTAGACAGGTTCTTAATGCCAATGGTGTTTTTAGAATGCATAATGGTGTTGCGTTCCATGATAATTGCAGTATCGGTGATGGTAATCCAGGTCCGAGACCAGATCACAGATTGAATGATAATCACCAGTGCAAAAACCAGAAAAATCACGATAAATCCAATCAAGGCAGATAATAAGCTGTCTAAAGAACCGTTAGAGATAGATTCCTGCAGGTCATTAATGCTATCTAACAATTCTGCCAGTTCTTTTATATTTTGAATTCCAATAAAAAAGATGATAACAAGGAAACCTACCAGATTTTCAAAGACCACACTATAGTGGTTACGAAATTTTCTTTCTTCCACGTCTAGTCCTCCCTGGTCTGTGAATCACGCTGTTCAACAATAATCTGATTAATACGATGCTGCAGGTTCATAGCGATTTGGTCAGCTACTTCATCCTCCAGGAATCGAATGGTAACAGCCCCACCTGCCGTAGTAACAATTACCTTGGACAATCCAAACATTCGGTCAATGGGACCACGAATGGTCTGAATCTTATGTAGGCGTTCAATTGGTACAATGTTTCGTTCAATAAAGAAGAACCCCTCCTTAATGTCGATACATTCGTCTGTAATACAATATTGATAGCGGCAATAACGGATGTACGGGATGATGATGAGATCTAAGGCACAAAGAATAAGAGCAATATATCCAATTACTTTCGCCCATTCCCAGCTGTCTGGAATGGCGAATTTCAACAATAATATTACAATGGCTCCTACAATAACATCTGCGATTCCGCTGGCTACATACATACAGCCAATAGCTTTTTTGCTAGGTCGTTCATATTTCATAAATGATGTTCTCCTTTTTATATAACTTTCCGTCCGGTGAAACGAATCCGTGGATTAACCTTCTGCAATGCAAGAAACAATCCCTTCTTATCATATACAGAACACATATAATCACTTCCTGTGGTGCAAATCATAATCCGGTCTAGGGATAAAGCTCCGCTGGCAATGGGATTATAGGTGGGGTATACTTCGCGAATCTTTGATATCTTAACTTCCTCTTTACTAAAGCCCAGATAAATTGTCATGATATCATCCCGAATCATAATATAGTTTCGAATGAGCATAGGAATGAAAATCAAATCGATTACAATGGTAACAAGAAGCATAATTACCAGCCCTTCTCGGTCAAATAGCATGGTATATACCAGCATACCATTTAAAAAGAGAATCAGTGCATAGAACCATAGACCAACCTTCCCTTTGAATTTCATAGAAGCACTTCCTTTCCATTAATAATTACCAAAAGAAAAATCTTGTGGAAAATTCATTCTTATTTTATCAGACATAGTGGGAGATTACCAGAGCAATTCATAGAGAACAAATATGAAAAAACGAACTTGCATTTTGATTGGAAACATGATACGGTATCATACAAATAAAACGAACACAAATTCTAATTATAATGAAGCAATGGAGCTTCCCTTAGCGGGGAAGCTCTTTTTTTAGGAGAAATGGATGGCAATCACCTTAGAACAATTAATTGTTAATTTCAAAGAGACAGAGAACATGACATTGGTTGCAGGAGAAAAAGGACTGTCTAAGCTTGTTCGCTGGGTCCATATGGTGGAGGGGAGCAGCAGCACGGCCTTTCTGGAAGGGAACGAAGTAGTCTTTACGACAGGAATCGGAGCACCTACTCCAGAGACATTGTTAGAGCTGGTGCAGCAGGTATGTCAGCAGAATGCAACAGGAATTGTCTTAAACATTGGACCCTATATTTCAGAAGTTTCCGCTGCCATTATTGATTATGCCAATCAGCAGAATTTTCCTGTTTTCACTGTACCTTGGGATGTGCATATGGCAGTATTGATGCAGAAATTTTCCAGGCAGCTGCACCTGGATGAACAGAAATCCATGGAATTGGAGGTTGCCTTTAAGAACAGTATTCTCTATGAGAAGCATGTGGAAATGTATGAACCAGTACTTATCAATTATGGATATAAGGAGAACTGGGCTTATGATGTGCTTGCAGTAGATATTCGGGATAAGCAATTTCTTACACCAAAGCCAGACAAAGTGGAGAAAATATTATTGCTTTCCAGAGAACAGCTTCATGGGAGAAACAATCCGGTGGAAGTATTATATTGGAATGAGGAATTTATATTTATTTTCTCCAATTCTCACGAAAGAGACATTGGGGAGAAGATGAAGAGGCTCTTAACCCTGATTGAAGAAAGCATTTTAAGGGATGGATTTTTCTTTGCAGGAACAGGACATACAGCAAATGGAATGAGTCGGATTGGAAGAAGCTATCAGCAGGCACATCAGGTGAAGGAGCTGCAGAAACGAAGAAATCGTAGAAATGAATTGATGTACTATGACAATTTGGGGTTATACAAGCTGCTAATGGAATTAAACAGCAGGGATGCTTTGGATGCCTATGTAGATGAAATGCTGGGAGATATAGAACGGTTCGATCGGGTGAATCTTACAGACCATCTGTATTTTCTTAAGGAATATTTTCGCCTGGAATGCAGTGTAATGGACACAGCAGCCAAGTTGAATATGCATCGTAATACGGTAACCTATCGTATCCATAAGATTGAAGAAATCACACATAAGTCCTTGTCAGAACCAATGACCAGAACGGAGCTTATGGTAGCATTTATGGCAAAGGAATTAATATAGTAGAAAGACGAGGGAATATGTATGAGTGAGATAATACAGGAAATATTGTTTCAGATGGTTCTTTTTATAACCAATACCATTCAAACCATCACGGGATTTGCCGGCACGCTGCTTGCCATGCCATTTTCCATTCGACTGGTTGGAGTGGAACAGGCGAAAGCTGTATTAAATATATTCACATTGGTGGCCTGCCTTATTATTACCTTGCAAAATCTGAAATATTTGAAGATAAAATCGCTCCTTAAAATGGTGGGAGGAATGTTTCTAGGGATGCTGTTGGGCATCTATCTCTTTCAGATTTTACCAATGAATCTGCTGCTGAAATTGTATGCCATATTAATTATTCTGGTTGCTGTAAGTAAAATGTTCGGGAAGAAAAATCGGAAGCTCCCGGAATGGATGATGCTTTTTATTTTGTTGGCAGCAGGAATTATTCATGGCATGTTCCTTTCTGGAGGAGCCCTTTTAGTGGTGTATGCAGTTACGGAACTGAAGGATAAGAATGAATTTCGTGCAACCATTGCGCCTGTATGGGTGATATTAAATGGAATGCTGATATTCTCCCATTACCAATTAGGATATTATACCCCAAAGACCATAATGTCTATTGGCATTAGTATGATTCCCCTGGCCTTATCCATACTGCTGGGCAATCTTTTGTATAGGAAGCTAAATCAGAAGCAATTCCTTATGATGACCTATATTCTCTTACTCATTGCAGGAGGTTCCCTGCTGATATAGGAATTGTGCATATGCACAATGAAGTTTGGACTTGTGAATCTTGCAGCTTTATTTTCATTTCGATATAGTAACAGCATAAACGAGAGACAAAGGCGTCAGTAATCCCAGAAAGGATTGCTGGCGCCTTTTCCAATTGAAAGGAGATTATTCATATGAGTTACACAGGAAAAGAAATCGCAGATATGCAGAAGAAATACGTGATGCAGTCATGGAGTAAGTCGGGGGTGGATGCACTTCCCATCGAAAAGGCAGAGGGAATTTATTTCTATGACTATGATGGAAAAAAATATGCAGATATGTCATCCCTTCTGGTTTGTTCTAATCTGGGACATCAGAACAAGGAAATTGTAGAGGCAATCAAAGCACAGGCAGATAAAATGTGCTTCATGGCACCAGCCTATGCGTCAGAGCCAAAATCCATTCTTGCAAAAATGCTGGTAGAGGCTGCAGGAGCAGATACCTATAAGCGCGTATTCTTCACGAATGGTGGAGCAGAATCCAATGAAAATGCTATTAAGATGGCAAGAATGGTTACAGGAAGAACGAAGATTTTCTCCTGTTACCGTAGCTATCATGGAGCAACCTTAGGAGCCTCTAATGCATCTGGAGACTGGAGAAGATTTGCAGCAGAGGTTGGCGGAGCCAATGGCTTCGTAAAATTTATGAATCCTCACATGTATCAGGATGGATATACCAGAGGCGTGGATGATGCTGAGTGTACCAGAAAAGCCATTGCAGATTTAGACCTGCAGCTTCGTTATGAAGGCACAGAAAATGTGGCAGCTATCCTGATGGAAAGTATTGTTGGAGCCAATGGTGTGATTCTCCCTCCGGATGGCTATATGGAAGCGGTATATGAGCTGTGCCAGAAATATGGCATTCTTCTGATCTGTGATGAGGTTATGGCAGGCTTTGGAAGAACCGGCAAGATGTTTGCATGGCAAAACTATCAGATCAAACCAGATATTATTACCTTTGCGAAGGGTGTTACCTGTGGTTATGTTCAGCTGGGTGGCTGTATTGTAAATGAGAAGGTGGCTGCTTATTTCGAGAATAATGTGCTCCAGTGTGGCTTGACTTATTCGGGACATACCTTAGCATGTGCAGCAGGAATTGCTTCTATGCAGTATTATCTAGATCATGATATCTGTGGTCATGTAAAGGAAATGGAGAAAATCCTGGATGCCTTCTTAAAAAAGATGGTAGACAAGCATCTATGCGTTGGAGAATCCAGATGCATTGGATTGTTCTCGGCCCTGGAGATTGTGAAGGATAAGGAAAAGAGAATTCCTATGCAGGAATATGGAGAGCATGGACCTGTTATGCCATTTATTATGGGTGAACTGAAAAAACGGGGATTTTCCACCTTTGGAAGAGAGAACAATGTAAATATTTGTCCACCACTGATTATTACCAAGGAAGAATTAGAAGAGTATCTTCCAATTCTTGATGAAGTACTTTCTCTGGTAGATGAGAAGATTGCAAAGCATGAGGTATAGGAGGTTACTATGAACTGGGAATATTTGCAGCCGGTTACCATTCATTTTGGAAATGGAACAATAAAAGAATTGACAAAAATAGCAAAGGGTTTGCGTGGAACCAAGGGACTTCTGGTAAGTGATCCCTTTTTCCTGCAAAGCGGACTGGCAGATAAGATTGTTACAGACAGCCAAGGCCTCATTGCAGGCATATATGGGGAGGTATCTCCCAATCCGGATGTTACAGAGGTGGATGCCTGTGCCAATGAGATTCGAAAGAAACAATACGATTTCCTAATTGCATTAGGGGGAGGCAGTGCCTTAGATTGTGCTAAAGCGGCAGGAAGCATTTGTATGGTTGATGAATCGATTCGCGCATACCATGGAACAGGAAAGGCAATGCCACAGGATCATTTACCATTGATTGCAGTACCTACAACTGCCGGAACAGGAAGCGAGGTTACCTGCGTTTCAGTGCTTACAGATCACGCCAATGGCAAGAAATCACCTATTGTATCCAATGGATTTTATCCCAAAGCCGCCATTATTGATCCGGAATTAACCTATTCCATGCCACCTAAGGTGACAGCAAGCACAGGAATTGATGTTTTGTGTCATGCCATGGAAGGCTTCTGGAGTAAGGGCCATCAGCCAATCTGTGATGCACTGGCACTTCATGCCAGCAAGTTGGTATTTGCTTATTTAAAGAGAGCTTATGAAAATGGAACAGATGCCGTGGCAAGAGAGAAAATGGCAGAGGCTTCCGTCATTGCAGGAATGGCATTTACCCTTCCAAAAACCACAGCAAGCCATGCCTGCTCCTTTCCGTTAACCAACCTGCTACATATTCCTCACGGAGAAGCCTGTGGCTTAACCTTAGATTATTTCGCTCGTATTAATGCCAAGGCAGAGGATGGAAGATTAGAGGGATTTGCACAGGAGCTGGGCTTTGTAGATGTTGAGCAGATGGCGGATGCCATTTATCAGTTGAAGCAGCAGCTGGGATTACGATGTGATTTGAAGGATTTGCAACTTGATGATGATATGATTGGTGAACTTGTACGAATCAGTCGTCATCCGAATCTCTATAACAATCCAGTAGATATTACAGATGAAATGCTGCTGGAGATGTATACCACATATCGATAAGGAGGATAAATCATGAATGCAGCAATGATTGCACTGGGATTAATCAGTATCATGCTTTTATTGGGAATGATATTTCGTGCCAAAATCCCATTTTTAAGAAACATGTTGGTGCCAGTTAGTGTGATTGCCGGAGTCCTTGGTTTCATCTTCATGAATACGGTACCATCCATGTTCAGTACAACACTTGGCGGGGCAGATTCTAATATGTTTAATGAGATTGTAAATGTATTATTTACCATATCATTTATATCGATTGGACTGGTGGAAACAAAGAAAAAGAACAACCCCAAGCCTGCCGGTGATGGCAAGAAAAAAGCAGGAGGCTCTAGTGTTATGCAGGGAGCTCTTGCAATGGGAATGGTGTGGTGTGCTCTGTATACCCTGACGCCAGTGATTGGATATTTTGTAATTGAAGTGGTGGGTAAGGCATTTGGTATGAGCGGTGAATATGGAATGCTGATTCCTTTTGCCTTCTGCCAGGGACCAGGACAGGCAGCAACCTATGGCTTGATTTTTGAAGAAACCTATGGATTTCCAAATGCTTCTCAAGTGGCAATTTCTTTTGCTGTGATAGGCTTCTTATCCGCCTTTTTGGTAGGTACCCATTGCCAAACTGGGAATGAAGAAGAAAATTGCCAAGTACTCCGGCAAGTTAAATGAGTCTGTAGAAAAAGGTTACTTCCAGCCAGAGGAACAAAGAGAACCTATGGGTAAGGTTACTACCCATACAGGAAGTATTGAGACGCTGGCATTTCATTTCGCAGTAATTGGTATCTGCTATATTGTAGCCATCGGTATATCCAAAGCCATTGCATTTATTCCGGTATTTGGACCAACCTTTTCTAATATGATGTTTTTCTGTGGTATGTTAGCAGCCTATTTGGTTAAATTTATAATGAAGAAATTAAATTGTTATTTCCTTATTAATGGTTCTCTTCAGGGAAAAATCACAGGCTGGACTTCAGATTTTCTAGTGGTAGCTGCATTTATGGCAGTGAAACTAGAGGTAGTAGGAGACTGGATGATTCCGATTATTATTGAATCTGTTGTGATTACGGTGATTACCGTTGTGGCATGTGTTTATTTCGGCACAAGAATTGGCGGAGAAAATGATTTCGAACGAACCCTGGGGCTGTATGGAACAGCAACGGGTACAACGCCAAGTGGTCTGGCACTGGTTCGTATGGTGGACCCAAGACTGCAGACCTCTACAGCAGTAGAGCTGGGAATGATGAATATTACCATGTTTTTATCAGCGCCAGGTATGATATTCCTTACCATTGGAATGACAGGAGTCATCAGTATGAAACTGATGCTGATTCTTATGGCAATTACAGGAATTATATTTATTATCGCGTTAAAGCCGCTGAAGGTATGGAACAAACCAACCTATTCTCTGGCTAAAGGAAGACTAGATATCGCAGAAGGTGCAGAAGCAGAAACTGGATTTATCCAGGGTACCTTAAGAGAACAAATTGAAATGATAGAAGTGGACGTTTGGAAATAGTAGAGCAGAATTGTGCAGGATACAAGGAGGAAACAAGATGAAAATGATTATGGCGGTTGTAAGACCGGAAAAAGTATACGAAGTAACAACAGCATTATCAGATGCAGGGTTTAATGCATCAACCAAGTGGCAGGTTGGTGGACGCGGACGTCAGAAGGGCATCCAGGTTGGAGATGTATGCTATGAGGAAATTACAAAAAATGCCATCTTTGTTGTGGTAGATGATGATGCGAAGGATGAAGTGGTAGATATCATTATGCAAAGTGCAATTACAGGAGACAGTGGAAATTCTGGAGACGGTAAAGTGTTCGTGCTTCCAGTGGAAGAAAGCTATACCATTTCTACGTCCTCAAAGGACAACTAACAAAATCTAAGAACAGGCAGGAGCGAGAAAATGAAACAGATTTATTATAACGGAACAATTATTCCCATGACCGGAGAGAACCAGACAGCAGAGGCATTGTATGTGGAAAATGGCTTTATTCGCGGGATTGGCACATTGTCAGAGATGACTAGAATGGCTCCTAAATGCAAAATGATAGATCTGCAGGGGCATACACTTCTGCCTGGATTTATTGATGGACATTCTCATATGATATCTACAGCGTATGAGCTGATGTTTGGAAATGCCAATCCATCCCCCAAGGGAAAATGTGACTCCATTCCTCAAATGGTTACAGAGTTGAAACAGCAGCTTCAGGAGGCACAGCCCAACTTAAAGAAAAATCAGCCCTATATTGCTATGGGGTATGATGAATCTGCATTTCCAGACAAGCAGCCACCATCGAAAAGGGACCTGGATTTAATCTCTCGGGAAATTCCAATCCTTCTGATTCATGCTTCTGGTCATAATGCAGTTCTTAATTCCAAAGCCATGGAGATGGCGGGAATTACAGATGACTATGAAATACCAGCAGGTGGCGGAATGCCGAAGTTTTCAGGAACTAATGAGTACACAGGACTCCTTCAGGAAAACGCCTTTATTCAAATGCAGGCTGATATGAAGATGCCGGGGTTAGGTCAGGTGTTAGAAGCAATTGGTCGATGCAGTGAATTATATGCATCTTACGGAATTACTACCGCCCAGGATGCCAAGGTGATGAAGCAGCAGGTTCCATTGGTGAATATTGCTTCCAGACTTGGCAAGTTAAAGCAGGATGTGGCATGTTATGTTGATCCGGAGGTGGCCCAGGATGTGCTGCCAGTACAGGAACCATGGAAGAATTCATATAAGAGACATGTTCGTATGGCAGGCTATAAGCTGTTTTTAGATGGCTCTCCTCAGGCGAAGACGGCCTGGCTTACCCAGCCATATGTTATTCCACCAGCTGGTAAGGAGGAAGATTATTGTGGCTTTGGTACCATGACGGAGGAAGAGCTGACAGAACATCTGAAGCGCTGCTTCGATAATCACTGGCAGGTAAATGTGCATACCAACGGAGATGCAGCGATTGATCAGCTGATAAAATGTTATCGTAAGGTACAGCAGCAGTATCCAAGGGAAGCCAGCCTGCGTCCTGCCTTTATTCATTGTCAAACCGTCAGGGAGGATCAGCTGGATGATATTAGAGACCTGGGCATGCTCATCAGCTTCTTTGAGGATCATGTGTATTACTGGGGGGATTATCATTACGCTTCTGTTCTTGGACCGGAACGGGCAGAACATATTTCTCCAATAAAATCAGCCAGAGACAGAGGAATTAACTGCACCCTGCATCAGGATTCTCCCGTTGTGAATCCCAATGTTATTTTTGCAGTTCATAATGCAGTGAATCGTGTGACAAAAGAAGGAAGAGTTCTTGGAGCAGACCAGAGAGTATCTGTGTATGAGGCACTTCGCTGTGTCACATACGCTGGTGCATATCAGCTGTATGAAGAGGAGCAGAAAGGAACCTTAGAACCAGGAAAGGTATCTGATTTGGTAATTATAGACCAAAATCCATTAACAACAGAACCGGATAAGCTAAAGGATATCCAGGTGCTTACCACCATTAAGAGTGGAAAGGTAATTTATTCTAAGAAGGACTGTTAGAAAGAAGGGTGACAGTGGCTGTAAAAATACAAGAGCTGATGCGAAAAGTAAATCATATGAATATTCAAGTGATTGCAGGTAAAAATGGATTGGGCAGGGCGGTTACCTGGGTGCATATGGTGGAGAATTTGGAAATATCTGATTTCCTTCGTGGAGAGGAATTGGTATTTACAACAGGTGTTGGCTTAAACGATACGGTTACGCTACTGCAACTAATAGAGCGAATCTATCAACATGGCGCCAGTGGAATTGTGATAAACCAGGGTCCCTACATTCGTGAGATTACCCAGGACATTCTTGATTTTGCAAATCAGCATGATTTCCCGGTGTTTCGTGTTCCCTGGGAAATCCATATGGCTGAGATTATGCGAATTTTCAGTTTTGCTATTGCACAGTCAGAGCAGAATAGTATGGAATTGGTACAGGCTTTTCGCAATGCAATCTATACTCCGGGGCAAGAGGCGGACTACGTACCGGCATTAATGAATAAGGGATATTCCTCCCAGTGGAATTATATTGTTGCGGTTATTGAGGTATGTCAGAAGGTAGACACAGATTCCGAGGGAAACCTATATGCTTCGGTAAAAAAGGAGCGTATGCTTATGCTTCATAAGAAGATAGAAGCCATGGTACATGCATATAGCAATACGGGTGTACTCATACTAAATAATAATTATCTGATTCTTATTTTTGCCAACCAGTCAGAGCAGGATGTGGCGTCATTTGTAGCTGATATTCAAGGACAAACCAAAGCTTATCTTGCACAAAACGAAGTGTTTTTTACAGGAATAGGAAGATCTACCAAAAGTATTCGATGTGTTGCGAAAAGCTTTGATATGGCATCGAAAATCATTAAAATGCTCCATATTGAAAACAGAGAAATGGAAATCTGCGCTAACAAAAACATGGGCGTATATCGATTGTTATTTGCCATCGAGGATAAAGAAACCATTTTAAATTATCTGGAAAATACAATTGACCCAATTCGGGAATACGATCGATTAAATAAAGAAAATCTGATGGAAGTACTAACCCAGTATTTAGCCTATAACAGCAGTATGAAAGAAACTGCAGAGGCCTTGTTTGTACATAGGAATACCGTCAACTATAAACTCCGTAAAATTGAGGGCATACTGGACATGGATTTAAGTCAGGAATCTGTCAGACTACAGCTGAGTATTGGGCTAACTTTAGATAAAATTCGGCGGATGTACCACCTGAACTAAGCCCAAAGAAGCCGCGTCAGAAAGTGAGAAGATGATATGTATCAGTGTAATCAAAAAAGTATACAAGAAAAAATAGATTCTTTTTCTAAAATAGGAAGAGATGAGTCAGGGGGAATCACACGATATTCCCTATCTCCTGAAGCAATCCAGGCAAGAGAGGAATTTGTCAACAGGATGGAGGCAATTGGTGCTTGTATAGAAATTGATGATTTGGCAAATGTGTATGCTACCATTCCCGGAAGTCAGGAACATGAAAAAAGAATTGTTATGGGTTCTCATTGCGATTCTGTAAAAAATGGAGGTAATTATGATGGGATTTTGGGAGTGATCTCAGCCATAGAAGTTCTTGAAACAGTTGTAAATCAACAAATTCCCCACAGACACCCTCTGACAGCGATGATATGGACAAATGAAGAAGGGTCTTTATACCCGCCGGCACTTATGTGTTCAGGAATTGTTTGTCATGACTATTTGCCAAAATATATTCAAAATGGCTTTCAATATAAGGAAATGATGGCTTCTAAAAGTATTGTAGATCATGCAAGTACCTTTGGTGAGGCATTAGAAAATCAGGATGGAAAGGTGATGTAAGTCATCGTATCAGCCCACAAAATGCACTGTGCATGATAGAAACCCACATTGAACAAGGCCCAATTCTTGAGGATGCCCACAAGGATATCGGTGTTGTTGATTGTGTGTTAGGAATGATTCACTATAGACTGAAATTCTATGGAGCCACCACACATGCAGGTACATTTCCAATGAAAAAGAGAAAGGATGCGTTCCTGGCTGCCAGTAGAGCCTTGTGCTACCTGCATGATGAGATTGATGCGCTCCAGGTGGATGACCTGGTATATACCACAGGTGAAATGGTGGCATATCCCTGTATTCATTCCTGTGTACCGGATTATTTTGACTTTTCATTTGATGCCAGGAACTATGACAAGGATGTAATCAATAGAGTTTTGGCAATTATTAAGCATTGCGAAGAGGTGGAGTGGGAAGGCTGCCGATGCAGAGTGGAAAAGGGGTGGAATCGAGATACCGTATTTTTTCATTCCAAATTGGTGAAAAATATTGAAAGTGCAGCAAAAGAAAATAAAATCAGTTATCAGTTCATCCATTCGGGCGCTGGACATGATGCACAGTTTTGCGCCTATATGATTCTAACGGCCATGATTTTTGTACAGTCGCGGGCAGGTGTTTCTCATTGTGAAGAAGAATATTCTAAAGTGGAACATTGTGCAGAGGGAGCAACTGTTATGCTAAATGCTGTAATAAAGACGGATGTAATGGACGATTTGCACGAAAAAAACACAAATGATTGTGCAACTTTACAAAAATAATTGTAATATAGGTAATTGATAATCAAAAATTCTTAATCTATACTATGCATTATATAAATGACAAGGGCGTCAGGTCGAAAGATCTGGCGCCTTTTGTAGTTTAAGAAAAGGGTGAGACTATGATAGATACAATTTTAAATAATTTCAATATGATAACAATGGAAGAGACACAGGAAGTGCCAACAGCAATGGCAATTGAAAATGGAAGAATTGCCAAGGTTGGATTGGATGAAGAAATTCTGGAGTTAAAGGAAAGCAATACCACGGTAATTGATGGCAAGGGTCAAACAATTCTTCCGGGATTATTTGATGCACATGGACATTTTGTTATCAGCAGTATAGCCAACACTTATTGGGCAGACATGAGTTGTGCTCCCATTGGAAGGATTACAGATATGTCGTCTTTACTACAGGAATTGAAAAGAGCATTAGAAAAGAAAACAGATGATACACCTCTGGTGGGATTTGGTTTTGATGATACCTTGATGAAAGAATATCGTATGCCGAATGCAAAGGATTTAGATCGGGTGAGCAGCGATGTCCCCATCATTCTCATTCATATTTCCCTTCATATGTTAAGTGCTAATACACCCGCAATGAAACTAGTTGGCATTACAGACGACAGCTTTCGACCGGAAGGGGGCACGGTCTATTATGAAAATGGAAAACCAACGGGCATATTTGAAGAAGCTAGTGCAATGGCACCCTTTCAAAAATATATTTATCCGGAAGAGATATACAAAAATGGTACAGACTTTATAGAAGAGACTGGGCAGGCTTATCTGTCTAAGGGAATTACTACAACGGTAGAAGGCATGGCATCTCCGGTTATGGAAAAGGTTTTGAAGCAAGCTGAAATAAATGGCAGGTTTCACAATCGAATCATTGTCAATCCGGTTTATACAGATACGGTATTTGAAATCAAAAGACAAGAAGCAGATGAGCATTATATTAATGGACCAATAAAGCTATTTATGGATGGAAGTATTCAGGCCTATACGGCATATTTGTCCAAGCCATTTTACAAGAATCATCCTACAAGGAAAAAGCCTGAGGGATACACAGGATTTCCTTCCATGTCCGTACAGAAGCTAACAGATATTTTATGTAAGATACAGGAAGCAGGCGGCGAATTCGCCATTCATTGTAATGGGGATGCAGCAATTGATGATGTATTAGAAGCATATAAAAACACAAATCTGAGTTCTTGGAAGGATGCAAGAAATCTTATTATCCATTGTCAAACAGAGCGGGAAGACCAATTAGATTCCATGAAAAAAATGAAGCTTCTGCCCTCTTTCTTTCCGGCACACATTTATGTGTGGGGAGACCGTCACTATGACACCTTCTTAGGACCAGAACGAGCCAATCGCTTAGAGCCCATGAGGGAAGCAGTGGATAGGGATATGATCTTCTCCATGCATAATGATTCTCCGGTTACCAAGGCAGATCCATTGAAGCTGGTGTGGAATGCAGTTGCAAGAGAAACGGCAACAGGAAGGGTTTTAGGAGAAAACCAGAAAATTACTGTATACGAAGCGTTAAAAGCAGTTACGATATATGCCGCTTACCAATATCATATGGATCAATTTACCGGCAGTATAAAGCAGGGAAAGGTGGCAGATTTTGTTGTATTAGAGAAAAACCCATTACTTTGCAACACAGAGGAATTAAAAAATCTGCAAATTCGCCAGACCTGGATTGATGGACAAAAAGTATACCAGGGATAAATGAGAAAGGAGATTAAGCCATGAAGAAGAAATTTTCAATAGAAAAACTCATTAGTATTCTAACCGTTCTGGCAGTACTTGCAATTTGGTATTGCGCAACAGAATTTGGATGGATTTCACAGGTTATGCTTCCATCCCCCAAGACGGTATTTCAAACCTTTTGCAATATGTGTCAAAACGGGTACAAGGGAACCACCATTGTGGGCCATATGTTAGTCAGCATGAAACGATTGTTTCTTGCATTGTTCTTTGCAGTGTGACGGCAGTTCCGCTGGGATTCGCCAGTGGTTACAGCAGTAAATTTAAGGCATGTGTAGAGACAATCTTGTCCTTCTACCGTCCCCTGCCGCCTCTGGCATATTACAGCCTGCTGGTTTTATGGATGGGTATCTACGATTCTTCCAAAATCATGCTGTTGTTTCTGGCAGGCTTTTCACCAATTTATATCGCCTGTATGTCAGCAGTAGGAAGAGTTAAGGAAGATTTTATTAATGGCTCCTATACGCTAGGTGCCAACCAGCTGCAGACTTTTGTATATGTTATTTTACCATCATCCCTGCCAGATATTTTCCTGGGTATTCGAAATGCAATTAACGGTACCTACCGAACCTTGGTTGCAGCAGAAATGGTTGCAGCTACCAGTGGATTAGGCTGGATGGTTATGGATGCAGGTAATTATTTAAGAAGTGATGTGATATTCGTTGGTATCATTATTATGGGTATCACAGGATTGATACTGGAATATGGAATCATATTTATTGAAAAGAAAGCGGTTCCGTGGGCTGGAAAAGAATAATCCCTCATAAGAGGATTATCATAGATTAACAACAAGGAGGATACAACAATGAAGAAGAAAATTTTAGGATTATTGCTTACAGCAGCAATGGTAATGTCATTGCTTATGACAGGATGCGGAGCATCAAATGGTGCAGATACGTCAGCAGAGGATAGTGCATCATCAGAAAGTGATGCAATGCCAGAGAAGATTCGCCTAGGATATTTCCAGGTGCCAAATGATGAAATGACTGCTATCACAGAAAGCCTATATGACACCATACCCTGTGAAGTGGAGTTAGTAGAGTTTAACTCTGGAAAAGATGTAAACAATGCACTTGCATCAGGCAGTGTGGATTTAGGTTATATGGGAACTGTTCCGGCTGCATCAGGCTTAGCCAGTGGACTGGATTATGAAATCTGTTGGATACATGCAATCTTAGGTGAGATAGAGTCGCTGGTTGTAAAAGATGGCGCAGGGGTATCTCAGGTAGCAGATTTAAAAGGCAAAAGCATTGGAGTAGTTATTGGGTCAACTTCTCACTATAGCCTGCTAAAAGCATTGGAAGATGCTGGATTATCAGAAAGCGATGTAACCATTATCAACGGTGATACCTCAGAGATTAATGCCATGTGGACACGTGGAGATATTGATGCAGCTTATATCTGGGACCCAACCCTGACAGCATTAAAAGAAGCTGGTGGAACCGTTATCTTCACAGGAGAGGATGGAGCAGCTATTGGTGCAACAACAGGAACAGTAGAAGTAGTAAATAAAGATTTTGGAGCAAAATATCCACAGGCAGTAGCTTATTATCTTCTTGCACTGCAGAATGCCCATGATTATTACAGCGAGAATCACGACAAGGTTATTACAGACATTGCAAGTAGATTAGAGATTTCAGAAGAACTGGCAACATCACAGATGGATGGCAGCTTATGGTTATCCATGGATGAGCAGATGTCTAGTGATTATCTTGGTACCTCAGACAGCATAGGGGCCTTTGCGGATATTATTAAGGACACACAGGATTTCCTGGAAGCACAATCTAGTATCAGTGCAGCACAGTCATTGGATGATATCAAGTCAAGTATTAATCCATCCTATTTGGAGTTGGCGAAGGAATTGTCAGAATCTGAGTAATAAAAGTAGCCCATACAAGGAGGTTTTGGAATGGAAACAGTTATTTCAGTAAAAGATTTGTATTTGAATTATGGAGTACAAGGCAGGCAGGTGTCAGCTCTGGAAAATATTAACCTGGATATTAAAGAAGGAGATTTCGTTTGTATTCTGGGACCTTCGGGATGTGGAAAAAGTACCCTGTTGAAAACAATCGCGGGGTTTATCTTCCCCAGTGAAGGTACCGTACAATTGGATGAAGAGAATATTACCGGACCCGATTGGAATCGAGGCGTAGTTTTTCAGGCACCAAACCTTTATCCATGGCTTAACATCCAAAAAAATATCAGCTATGGTCCGAGAATGAGGAAACTGCCAAAGGAACAGATTGAAAAATCAGTAAATGATTACCTTGCCAAAGTGGGGCTTAGTGGATTTGCAAAACAAAAGCCCTATGAGCTTTCAGGAGGCATGAGACAGAGAGCATCGCTGGCAAAAGTACTGGTGAATGACCCGAGAATTATATTAATGGATGAACCCTTCGGAGCTTTAGATGCGTTAACCAGAGTGAATATGCAGGGATTAATTCGTAACATTTGGAGAGATACCAAGAAAACCATTTTGTTAATTACCCATGATGTGGACGAGGCGCTGCAGTTGGGAAATCGGGTCATTGTGTTCTCCAAACGGCCAGGAACAATATTAAAGGAATTCGATGTGGATTTTACATATCAGATGAAGGATAAAAAGGCAGCTGAAAATATTAGCTTTTCTAAAGACTACTTGGATGTGAAAGAAGAGATTCTGAAAATAATCAATCACCAGCATGACGAGGCGTCAGAATTGGCATTGCAGGATATGTAGGCCTTATGTCAGAGAAATTTTAATTCATAGACTGGAAGGATTTTTACAGAAACTAGAGGAGGTAAAGGAAATATGGCAGAAAAACATTTTGTGATTACCATAGGAAGGGAATATGGTAGTTTAGGATACAAGATAGGATTAAAGCTGGGTGAAATGCTTGGAATTAACGTATATTATAAGGATTTGATTGAATTGGTGGCGAAGGAATTGAAGATGGATCTTTATCAGATTCAAGATATAGATGAGACCTATTCGGTAAACATTGGAAGTTATTTTTCAAAAAATACACCATCCAAGTCCCTGCAGGATAAAATATTTGAGACAGAATCCAGGATTATTAAGAACTTAGCAGAAACAGAGTCCTGTATTATTGTAGGACATTGCGCCAGCTATATTTTACACGAAAGACGAAATACTTTAAATGTATTCATCTATGCGCCAGATCATCTGAGACTTCAAAATATTTTAGACGAATACCATTTGACGAAAGAAGCATCAGAAAAACTAATCAAAGAAATGGATGCAGCCAGACATAATTATTACAAGCACTATACCAATCAAAACCGTTTGTCCCGGGTATATCGACAGATTATGATTGACAGCAGTGTCTTGGGCGTAGAGCAAACTGCAGAGATCATTATGGATATGGCTGTGAAAATGCATCCTGAGTTTAAAAAATAATCCGCAATGCAAGTATATATATAAAGTTGTGATTGCCATACCAGAATCAAGTTGATATAATTGTAAAAAAGGAGGTTGACTTGATGCTGGAAGAAAAATATACTGAGCAAGCAAGCAAGCAAGCAAGCAAGCAAGCAAGCAAGCAAGCAAGCAAGCAAGC
>CAZYYO010000004.1:0-1339 GCA_964650965.1 uncultured Lachnospiraceae bacterium
ACTCTATACCCCAGTGTTCTCCACTCTACTTCCCAGCATACATATTCTGGTAGTATTTCTCATAATCTCCACTGGTTACATTGTTCATCCAATCTTCATGCTCTAAATACCATTTGATGGTCTTCTTAATTCCATCCTTGAACATGGTCTCTGGTTCCCAGCCGATTTCTTTTTTAATCTTATCTGGAGCGATTGCATATCGTTTATCATGGCCCTTGCGGTCTCCAACATAAGTAATTAAATCAGTACTGATGTTTTTCTTTCTTGGGTCGGAATCTGGAATCATTTCCTGTAAGGTCTCAATTACAATATTTACAATCTCAATATTGCGTTTCTCGTTATGTCCACCAATATTATAGGTTTCAAACAGCTTGCCCTGCTCCTGAACCATGTCGATTCCTTTGGCATGATCATCTACATATAACCAGTCACGGATATTCATTCCATCTCCATATACTGGCAGCTTCTTACCCTGTAATGCATTGTTAATCAGCAGTGGAATTAATTTCTCCGGGAACTGATAAGGTCCATAGTTATTGGAAGTATTGGTAATATTTGCTGGGAAATGATAGGTATCCATATAGGATTTTACTAACATATCTGAGCTTGCTTTACTTGCAGAATATGGACTATGTGGCTGATATGGTGTTGTCTCATAGAAGTAGCTCTTGCCATCATCTGGAAGGGAACCATATACTTCGTCTGTAGATACATGTAAGAATTTCTTGCCTTCCTTAAAGGTTCCGTCCTCTAATTCCCAAGCTGCCTTAGCGTTATTAAGCATTACAAGGGTTCCAAGAACATTGGTCTCAACAAATACTTCTGGATTCTTAATACTACGGTCTACATGACTTTCTGCTGCAAAATGTACCACACGGTCGATATCATTTTCTGCAAATATCTTGCTGATTGCTTCATTATCGCAAATGTCGGCACGGATAAAGGTATAATTGTCTCTATCTTCTATATCCTTTAAGTTCTCAAGATTGCCTGCGTAGGTAAGTTTATCCACGTTGATGATGCGAATTTCGTTGTCATATTTGCGGAACATATAATGGATATAGTTGCTGCCTATGAATCCTGCTCCTCCGGTTACTAAGTATGTTCTCATGTTGTTTTCCTCCATATATTTTTTGGTTTTGGTTTTATGTTTTAGGTTTTAGGTTGAGGTCGAAGCTCTGGGCATATGTAATTGCTATGCTCCGGGTGAGCTGGGCATTTCGCTGAGCCTCTGACTGATTCAATCACTCAGCATTGGCTTCGTGATTGATGAGTCTCAGCTTCATAGCTCACAAGTCACATAGAAATTACATATGCCCAGAGCTTCTATATTTCATTC
>CAZYYO010000004.1:1439-4203 GCA_964650965.1 uncultured Lachnospiraceae bacterium
CTGAAGATAATCATCAGGGTGAAGCCGAAGCCCAGGAAAAACAGCATATTAATGGGTAGTGCGATTCCCAATAATGCAGTTAGCCCGTTTAGTAATCTAGGAAACAGGTCGAAGATTAACAGGAGCACTGCTACCAGAAACCAAATGAGGGCATATTTTAATTCCAGGCGTCTCTTGCGTACCAGATTTCCAATATATAGAAGTGCAATGATTACCACCACTGCTACTACCAGTTGTAATTTGGGTGTCATTGTTGCCTCCTATCTTCCTATGGCTGCCATAAATACAGCCAGGGATACTTTTATCATATAATAAATGGAGCGTTTTGCTGAAATTGAGGACACGCCGGCCTGTCGTTCCTTCATTACTACCGGCATCTCAACTACGTTCAGCCCCCGCTTTAGGATGGTCACTACCGTCTCCGGTTCCGGATAATCCTTGGGGTATTCCTCTGCAAAATACTCGATGACTCTTCGATTGGCCATTCGCATTCCACTGGTGGGGTCTGTGATGGTTTTTCTGGTAAACAGCTTAATTAATATGGAAAAATATCGTATTCCAAATCTTCGTAAGCCAGAGGATTGAAAGCCTTCCTTCTCAATGAAGCGAGATCCAATAAGCATATCGATATCTTCTGCTTCTAACTTATCCGCCATTACCTCCAGAAAATGAGCATCGTGCTGTCCGTCGCCATCCACCTGGATTGCCACATCATATCCATACCGTTTCGCATACAGATATCCTGTTTGTACTGCACCACCGATTCCTGTGTTTATGGTAAGATTTACAACATTATACCCGTGTTCTTCACACAGCTGCTGCGTATTATCGAAGGAGCAGTCATTTATGATAACGTGATCAAAGGTAGGGGCATTCTTCTTAATGTCTTCTACGGTATTCACGATATTTCCCGCCTCATTATAGGCAGGGATGATTACCAATCGCTTCTTCAACTATGGATTCCTCCTTACGAAAATCTTCAGATATATATTTCCCAAAAAGCTCATAAGCTTTCTGATTTGCACACTCAAATTTATCTGCCAGGGCTTCAGTCCAAGGGTCTTAGCATGCTTCTCCACCAATCTACGGTGCTCTGCAATATACACGCTTTCCTGTCCGCCGCCCATTACCTGTCCTGTATTAGAGTCATTGCGAATTCGAAAATAATTCAATGGCTCATGTAATATATAAATCTGTCCACTGCAGGCAATACTCATATAGAAGTCATAGTCTATAATATAGACGAAGGAGGAGTCAAAGCCTCCATTTGCCTCATATGCACTGCGACGAATCAGATTTGCCAGCGGTGCTCCCAGGTAATCCCTGGTAAATATGGAAAAGCGGGATGCATCCCGTCCTTCTACCAGTCCACTTTTATGATACCGCTTGTAATAGCCGGTATTTCTTCCATTTACATCAATGAACTGAGTATCTGTCTGTACCAGAAGTGCTGAGGGATTCGCCTCCATAATCTCCACTTCTCTGGCAATCAGCGTCTCATGAAGCAGGTCATCTGCACACAGAAGCTTCATGTATTCGCCCTTGCATAGCTCCAGGCATCGATTCCAATTCCCGGACATGCCCAGATTCTTCTCATTCTCATATACCTGCAGCCGAGGATCAGTAATACCTCGCACCACCTCTAAGGTATTGTCCTTAGACTGGTCATCCACTACAATGAGTTCTATATTCTTATATGTCTGATGCAATACAGATTGTATTGTTTCTGCAATGTAATCCGCATTATTATATGCCGGAATACATACACTTACCAGGGGTTGTCCCACTTTCTTATCCAACTTTCCTTTATTTTACCGTTTGCGAACTTTTTCTACCGCTTACGAATTTTGCATTACCGTTCACGATCTTTTTCTACCGCTTGCGAAATTGTTGCCTACATATTCTCTAGGTATACCTGCAGTGCATCATGCCAGTCCGCCATCGCAAATTCCTTGGTTGTCAGCTTCAGCATATAGTTCTCCAAGATAGAATATGCCGGCCGATCTGCGGAATTAGGATTCATTTCCTTATACTGCTTACTGGTTACGTGATTTACCTTGGTCTTAATTCCCTTACGACGGAAAATCTCCTCAGTAAAATCTGCCCAGTTGGTATCTCCTTCGCAGGTTGCATGGAAGATACCATAATTCTCGGTTCCTTCCAGGAAATGTATCATCTTAGCCAATTCCACTGCACTAGTTGGAGACCCTACCTGATCCATGACCACACTGATTTCGTCGTGCGTCTCTGCCAGTTTCAGCATGGTCTTAACAAAGTTCTTACCATCTCCATATAACCAGGCTGTTCTAAGGATAAAGAATTTGTCTGCAAACTGCTGCACAAATTTCTCTCCCTCCAGCTTGGTCTTGCCATAGGCACTCACTGGATTGGGTGCGTCAAATTCGGTGTATGGACGGGTTCCATTTCCTTCAAACACATAATCCGTAGATACGTGTATCATCTTGGCACCAACCTGTGTAGCTGCAATGCTTAAATTTCTTGGTCCTATAGCATTAATTCTGTATGCCAGGTCCCACTGCTGCTCACATGCATCTACATTGGTATGTGCTGCACAGTTGATAATTACATCCGGTGTTGTCTCTCTTACACATTTCAACACAGCATCTATATCTGTAATGTCCAGGTTGGTGATGCCTTCCTGCTGTGCCACATCCGTAAGGATAAACTGAACGGTATCACCGTATTCCTTCTGGATGGCACGGCCCAGCTGGCCGTTACATCCGGTTACTAAGATCTTCTTCAT